>CAZJNG010000001.1:0-2676 GCA_964547265.1 uncultured Candidatus Cloacimonadota bacterium
TAAATCATAATGATAGAAATAAGATACATGATTACTTAAAAGAGAATACAGGCATTTTATTTAATCCTGAAATTATAACTTCATTCGAACCTTTAATGAATAAAGAAAGATTTTGGGCTGATTTGCATTTTTATAATATAGACGAAGTATTAAACAGAGTGTTACCTGATATGACCTTTGATTTCACCTGGGCAGATATTGTGAAAATAAGCGAAGTTTTTATGGACATAATTGACAGTAAGTCACATTTTACCAGAAGACACTCCAAAGGCTTAACCGAAAAGATACTCATTATGGCTGATTATTACAACTTTGATTTAGATAAAACAAATCAACTAAACATTGCTGCTAATCTCCACGATATAGGTAAACTTTTTGTTCCAAACGATATTCTTGAAAAACCTGATAAATTAAATGATAATGAATTTCAGGTTATTAAACAACATACATACTTTACTAAACTGGCACTGGATAAAATAAAAGGATTTGAAGATATATCAAAATGGGCTTCAAATCATCATGAAAAATTAAATGGGAAAGGTTATCCGGAATCATATTCGGGCAAAGACTTAGATTTTGAGTCAAGACTGATGACCATACTTGACATTTATCAGGCTTTAACCGAAGACAGACCTTACAGAGTTGGTATGTCACATGACAAAGCTGTTAGTATTTTGAAGAATATGGCTAATGAAAATTACATAGATGAAAACATCCTCTCAGATGTAGAAAAGGTGATGAATAAAAAGATATAAAAAATTATTGACAATATTGCTTACGCTATAAATATGACCTTTGGTAATCAAATATCGGAGGGCAAATGAAACAAGCAAAAATCAAACTTACAAAAACAGTAATTATTAATACTACTCTTGAATTAATAAATGAAAAAGAATGTAGTAGCTTCGTTACAATTAGAGAAATAGCTAAAAAACTTAATTGTACTCACCCAAATATCTATAACTATTATAAAAGCATAGATATTCTTTTATGGGACTGCTTAGAAACTGTTATGTTGAGAATGATTAATATAGTTAATCTACACATTTCTGAGATTCCGCCTGAAAATAAATTAAAAACCTTTTTCGAGACCTTACTGGATTTCTATTTACAAAACAAAGGGTGGTATAGCCTGATTTGGTATGATCATATAAAAGGTGAAATGCCGGACAAAGTAAAACTAGTTATTACAAAACCTCGTCAAGAATTTTGTATATTTTTAAAAGGATTATATCCTGATTATGATTTAACCGGTGTTGCAGATATTATCACAGATACAGTTCATAGTTACATTCATGGACAAGTATCAAGAATTATTTCCGGGCGTAATTTTATATTAGATCATGATATGTTAAAAGAACATATAATATCAACAGCTATAGAGTTAATCGAACTTTATATTAATTCAAAAGGAGTTAAGAAATGAAAAAAATTACAAAATTCGTTATATTAATAACATTAAATTTATTTTTCATATCGAATATTTGTGCCGACAATAATAAGATTTGGAATTTTCAAAGATTAAAAGCAAATTTTTATGCTTTTACAGGTCTAAATATAAGTACAGGTATTGTTGGCAATAATGATAATGAGCTAATAACAGGAGCAACAAAGATAGGTTCAAAAGCAGGGTTAAGAGTAGAACTGAATGTAATCGGCAATAAACATCATATTGAGACAGGGCTTGATATTCAAAATATTTCACAATCAATAGAATATCATGATGTACAAAGTTCAAGAGATTTTAAAATGATTTTATTACGCATTCCGGTTACATATAATTATCATATTTTAAAATCAGATAAATCCCCTTTCTTAATATTCAAGATGGGTAACTACATATCATTTTATCCATATAAACGCATAACAAATAATAATTTACTCCCTGACTACAGTATCAATAACACAAGCAGAGATTTTGTTTTTAGTTTTACTTGCTTTCCGGTTAATCCTAAATGGGGATTTAGTTTTGAAGGCATGAGAAGTATTACAAAATTATACGAAGACAAATATCATCAGTTTGCTGAAGATAAAAATGGTGGAATTAGTGGTTTTACTTTTGGTATTCAATATAAAATTAAATAAAGAAGGATAATATTATGAGATTAAATCTATTGTTACTATTAATCATAATAACAACAACATTATTTTCTCAAACAGAACCAACAAAAAAGGAGTATAGAATGACAACTTCAAATCAGAAAGTATTAATTGCTTATGCTTCAGAAGCAGGATCAACTGCTGAGGTAGCCTCATTTATTAATGATATTATAACTGAAGCAGAAATAAAATCAGAATGTATCAATGTAAAAAACATCAATTCAGTTGAAGACTATGACATAATCTTTATTGGAAGCCCTATCTATATGGGAAAATGGAAAAAAGAAGCAACTAAATTTATAGAAATAAATCAAGAACAATTTAAAGATAAAAAAATATTTTACTTTTTAACTTGTATGAGTTTATCGTCAAATGAAGAAGACAAATTAGCTCAGGTACCTAAATTTCTAGAATATGAAAGAAGCTTAATCACACCATTAAGCGAGGGTAGATTTGCAGGTGTTATTAATCCTAAAAAACTTTCATTTATGCAAAGAATGATGATTAAAATGGTAAAAGCACCTGAAGGAGATTTTAGAGATTGGGAAAAAATTGCTAATTGGACAAAAGAATGTA
>CAZJNG010000001.1:2686-9694 GCA_964547265.1 uncultured Candidatus Cloacimonadota bacterium
TAAAGGAACATTAATTAGTCAGGCAATTTATTTTCTAGTGTATTGAAGATATCAATACTTATCAAGTACACTGACACATCAGTGTACTTCTTTTACGGCAAGATAAATTCAGTTTTATACAAAACAGCAAAAATCAATTGACAGATAAAATAGTAAATGATTTTTGGAATATATAAAAAAAACAAGTAGGATTCAATGAAAGATTTATCAAAAATAAAATTACTTATATGTGATTGTGACGGTGTCTTATCTGACGGATTAATTATATATAGCGATGAAGGAACAGAAATTAAACACTTTTCCACTCATGATGGATTAGGCATAAAAATCCTGTCACATACAGATATAAATATAGCAGTAATAACAGGAAGAAAATCTCATATACTAGAAAGAAGATGTGCAGATTTAAATATTAGTCTGCTCTATCAAAATGTAAAAAATAAAAAAAGAGTAATCGAAGAAATACTTGCACAGTTAAATCTTGAATGGGACAATGTGGCATATATTGGTGATGATTGGAATGACTATAGTTCAATGCAGGCATCAGGATTCAAGATAGCTCCTGCTAATGCTTTTGACAATTTTAAAATGACAGCAGATTTAGTGACCGAGCGAAAAGGAGGATACGGAGCTGTAAGAGAAGCAATTGAATATATTCTTAAAGCTCGTAATGAATTTGAAAACGCCTTAGAAAGCTTCCTACAAGAATTACGAAATGCATAGACTGGTATTTCTCATTCCTTTTTTTATCATAATTTTAAATGCTTGTACAGATTCAAATGAGATACATGTAAAACCAATGGCAAGAGCTATTGGACCTGATGAGTTGATTGACTCCTTAACTATAATCTCTACTAGTGAAGATGGTGTTGATTGGATTATGACTGCTCAACATGTAAAAAAATTTAATCAACAAAAAAAATGGACAGCGTATCAAGTTTTTATTGAAAGTACGGAAGAAGATAATAAAAATTTTTATGAGTCTGATTCTGCCTATATCTCTGAAGTTGATGACATTTTTACAGGGATGGGCAATGTTGTCATTATAAGTCCGAAAGGAATTTTAAAGACCCAAAAAATAGAATGGAACAGAAAAACCAATAAGATTAGAGCACCCGGATTCGTATATTTAAAAAAAGATGAAAATGAATTCACAGGCACAAATCTTTTTACAAATATAAATTTTGATTATATTGATTTGAAAGAAGTAAGCGGACAAGGAATTATTGAAGAGGATATGTTTGAATAGATTATTAAAATTTTTTCTTTTATTTATTTTATTTATACATATAATATTACTCTATGCAAATAGTCAGCAAGGAACAGCTTATCGATTGATAAATGCAGATCATCTGCAAATGAACAGAATTTCGGATGAATATATAACTTATTTAAGAGGAAATGTTCACTTTTTTTATGGCGATATTGAATTTAAAGCAGATCGTGCAGAAGTTTATGAAAAACAAAAATATGTAATAATGAAAGGTAATGTTTTAGCAATTCAAGACACTTTATCAATAAAATGTAATGAAGCACAATATTATCATAATAACGAATTCTTGCGAGTTCAAGGCAATGTTATCATGACAGAAACAGGATCTCAAGGTTCATATCGAGAAGTAAGAGCTAATACAGGTGAATATAAAAGATTGGATGGCGATATTGAGTTAAAAGGCAATATCAAGGCATATACTCAGCTTGATTCACTTCATGCTATAGCCGGCTTTGCAACTTATAACCTAAGCACGGGTTATGGTTATTTGTCACAAAAACCTGTTATTTGGAAAGCAGGTAATGATTCACTTTCTTTATCGGCTGAAAAAATAGAGTTTTACAATGACACTCAAAGAATTATTGCTTCATTTAATGTTGTTACCGAAAATAATGACTTAAAAGCAACCTCAAATTTCTTAATCTATTATGGACTGGAAGAAAGATTGGTTTATATTGGAAATCCAAAAGTTTATTCAAAGTTTGGAGACGGTCAAGCTGACCTTATAACAGTGTTTTTAAAAGAACAACAAATAGATAAGATAGATTTTAATGATAACTGTTTAATTTACTTTAGTACAGAAGAAGATGAGATAAAAAACAATATGGTTAAAAGTTCTCGAATGCAACTGTTCTATCAAGAAGGAAAACCATCTAAGTTTTATGCTGAAGAAAGTGTAGAAACTTACTTTGTTCAACACTCCAACCAAAAACAATTAGCTATGAATAATAGAGTATTTAGCAATAAGCTCCAACTTAGTTTTGATGATGAAATGCAAATACAAATAATCAAACTAGATGCTGTAACCAAAGGTAAATATCGTTTTGAAAGAAAAAAATAATATTATTTTTAGATTATTAATAAAGAATTGTTTTATCATAAAACAAACTTCGATAAAAGTATGTTTTTTAATTTATTCTATTTTTTTATTGACGAAAAACTTATCATTTTTTAATTTAACTTAGATTAAGGGAGGAAAATATGCTAGATAAAAATCTAAAGATACTTTTTTTTATTGAGCGAGATTTTCATATTACAATTTTAAAGCCATTAATGCATTATATTTTGAATAAAAATATAAGCGAAATTGCTGTTTATTCTCCTTTTAATCAAGATATTAAAAATACTCTAAAACATAATCTGAAAAACGATTACGATTCAGAGACAAGCATTAAGCTATTAAAATCAATATCCATACAAAACAATCCATGGAAATGGAAGCCTGACATAACTTTTATGGCTGACTTCTCTTATCAGTTCGTCGAAGGTTTAGGAAAAATAGTCAATATCGGGCATGGTACTATCAGTAAAGGTTGGTTTTATAGCCTGAATAAAATTAGTCAAAGAGAAAATTGTGCTGATTTATTATGCGTTCCGGGTGAAATACATAAGGAAAGACTACAAAAACAAGTTTATAAAAAAATACTTGTTACCGGTATGCCTAAACTAGATAATTGTTTTAATAATTCTATTCAAAAAGAACAAATTCTAAAAAAATTTAACCTTGACCCTGAACAAAAAACAATACTTCTAGCTCCTACATTCAATGAAGAATTCAGTATCTTACCATTTTTAAATAACCATAATATTAACAATATTTTTCCCGATTACCTTAATCTCATCGTAAAACTTCATGGAGTTTCCACCGGTAAAGATTATCAGGTTTTTAACACTCTTAAGTCAAACAGACAAAAGAATATATACATAGCTGAAAATTATGATGTGGATGAGTTGTTTATTGCTTCAGACATCCTTTTATCTGATGTTTCATCAATAATCTATGAGTTTGCTGCTCTTAATAAACCGGTTATCTTATTCGATTCTCCACGAATCAATGAATATATTAATTTGGATAAAAATGACCTTGAATGGCAATACAGGGATATAGGTTATAGGTTTAGCGATGTAAAAAGAATTCCTGAACTTATCTTCAAATCATTCACTAAACCAATTTTAAATGCAAAAAGCATTGCCGATAAATTTATATCTGTTCAGGACGGTAGTAGCACAAAAAAGGTAATTGAGCAATCTTTAGCATTACTGGATTATGCTAAAAACCAAAATCTAAGAATTTTTATAACGGATTCCAACAAAAATAACAGCAAAGACTTTATACAAAAGTTTGCCGATTCTTTTAACATTAATTTAATAAATAAAGAAGACACATTCTCTCTTTTAAGCAAATACAGCTATTCAGAAAATTATCTTCTCTTCATTGACTCAAGTTTTAACATATCACCACAACTACCAAACTTTATGCTTAATCAGATGAAAAACAATACTAATGCAGGAATAGTAATTCCATTAATTTCCGATAATGAAGTTCATGAACAGCAAATGAAATTCAAAGTTAAATTTCAACAAGATTTAGATATAAATCAAACAGGCATTCAAATCACCTATGCTTTTGCCGGATACAATAAGAGTATTGATTTTCCTAAATCTTACTGCTTTTTAATAAACATGGAAGAGCTACAAAGTTCAAATTTTAATTTTTCGAATATAAATAATAAAAAAAATTGTTGGTATGAGCTTATAACCAATTTTATTAAACAAGATAAAGATCTCTTGTTGGCGTATGATTGTTTAATTTCTGAAATCGAATCTACACAAACGCCTCATACACAAGACGATTATACCCAAGTGCAAGAAACAAATTTCAATCAACCTCTACTAAATATAGACGGACAAAAAGATACTTTTTCTGACACGGAAGAACATTTATTACAAAAACTTTACGATAATCCGCATGATGAACAGATTATTTTAGAGCTGATAAAACTGTACGAAAAACATAGTCTATGGGAAAAACTGGATGTTTACTCCGATATGTTGCCGACAAATATTGAGGCTATGTACTATGGTATTAAAAGCCTTGAAGCACAAAATTTACTTCCCTTAGCTTATGAAAAAATTTCCGACATTAATATTAATTGTATTTATGATATAGCTTTAAAAAATAATATTTTAATCCTTATGGCAAAACTAATTATGAAACTCCAAGCACAAGATAAATCTTTTGACTATAAGTCTCCGGAAGAGATATTAAACCTAGTTTTATCCACCGATTCAAATAATATCGAAGGACTTATTACCAGAGCAATTTATTATTTAAGTAATAGTTATCTAGATTCTGCACTAAAAGACTTTGACAAAGTACTCCGTAATGAGCCTGCTAATAAAAAAGCAATGAAAGGAAAAGCTCTTATTTTACAACAAACTGAAGATTTTTTGAAAGCATCTCAAATCTACAGAGACCTACTTAAACAGGACCCTGAGGACATAGAATCACTGAATCAACTTGTCAAATGTTCTTGGGAAACTAATAGCTTTAATGATGTTGTAAAAGCACTTGAGGAATATTTAGATTTTCACCCGGCAAATCTTGATATTCTTTTTACTTTAGCAGGAATAGAATATAAGCTGGATAATAAACAAAAAGCTGTTGAATTATTAGAAAAAATTCTAATTCTTGATGAAGATTTTATTGGAGCAAAGCAGTTAATGAATAAAATTAAAGATTCATTTTATTAGTAAATAGATGAAAAAATAAAAAAGGTAAAGGAGTAACATTATGGCTATTAACAAGTTGCAAACTAAGAAAATAATACTATTATTAGTTTTGTTTTCAGTGATTTGCACAACTGCATTGTTTGCAGGAGCAAAAGTCCAAAAACTTGAAGGCGATAATCCTTTTGTGGTTAAAAACCTTCAGGTCACAGATGTTCCTAATGATGATGGTAGCGGATTACAAATTACTTGGGAACCCCTACCAATAAGTGCACGAATAATATCTTATCGTATTTATCGTGGAGTAAGTAGAGATTCTTTATTTTACATTGGAGAAATTGTAGTAAATCCCAAATTGGGAGTAAGCTCACCAAAAATGACTTTTCTTGACAAAGATTACAATCATTTTGTCAGTATAACTTCTCCGGGTAAATTAAAACAAGAAAAAGGACAAGCAAAAGGTAGTCCTATATTCCAAGCGATACCAAGAGATTTAGAAGTAACAGGTCCACTTTTAAAACATTTTAATCTACTAGGTGTTATACCAAAAAAAGAGTTTTATTACAAAACAAGAAAAGTAGAACAAGACGGTGATATTTATGCCGGTTTGAAGGTTCATCAATTCCCAATTTACAAAAAACTAATACCTGGTAACGAATATTTCTATACAGTAATAGCAGTTAATGAACGAAGACAATTCATGCCTTATGCGGAACCTGTATCCGGTATCCCAGTTGATAATTCACCTGAAATCCCGAACAATTTCTATCCTGTTTTTATACAAGATGAAAACAGACTAAATTTTGAATGGGATATTCCTCTCTACTGGACAGATATAAGATTTTTTGACATCTTGGTTGTTAAAGATGAACAAGCTTATGAAACATGGCAATTAAATCAAAAAGATGATCAAACTTCAAATTACCCTGAACATCTTATGGAAAGAATCCATAGACAAGCATTACCTCAGCCTTTTACACCTACAACTTTTGCTCAATTAGATCTTAAAGGCAATCAACTGATTGATGAAACAGGCAAAGTAATCTATACATTCAACAAAAATATAAAAGACCATAATTTCGTTTTATCTTATGTGGATTATTCAAATTTAGCCAGCTTTTCAAGAGGTATAAAAAGTAAAGTCATTAAATCTTCAATGATTCCGGCAATTCCTGCAGTTGTGATTGAAGACAGAAAAAATGATAAAGGTGATTATATGGCATTATCATGGGGAAGACCTTTTGCCAGAATCACTGCAGTGAACTATCTAAATGAAAATCGTACAAATGTTCAAATGAGTTATGATTACTCTTCTAATAACTATAATAAACTTAAAAATATTTATTTTGAAATTTATGATAAAAACGGAAATCAAATTGCCAAAATCAATGAATATTTCTTTGACAATATATTTAATTTCAAATTAACCGACACCTTTGACCCTCAAAAATTAATAGTGCGAATTAAATTTAAAACAGACAAAGGAATTGATGAAAATTATGTGCTTGAACAAGATTTGATTTATGACGAGAGCATCAACACACTTCGTCCTCAGGAATTAGTATTTGATGGCTATGTTATTGATAACTTTAATTATCAGCTGATAAGAAGACCTAAAAGCACCAATATTTATAGAGTATCAAAGAAATTCCCTGCTTTTGATCGTGAAACAGTTGATTTGATTGCTTATGAATCTTCAGTTTTCAAAGGCATTTCTAAATATAATGCTGATAAAGGTTTATTGCTGGTTGATTATAATATTGATTTTGTTTATGATAAGGAAACAGGTTCAACTATTCAGACACCAATATTTGCCTCAGAAGCAAATAAAGTTATTGATAACCTGGAAAATATTGTAAGTGAATATCAAGAAAAATATGATAATGCAGATACAGAAGATGAAAAAGCAAATCATAAACTGTATGTTGATCATTATCAAAAACAATTAGATAATCAAATTAAAATATTTGCCAACAACGAACAACTACAAAAAATTAACAGTATCT
>CAZJNG010000001.1:9704-24960 GCA_964547265.1 uncultured Candidatus Cloacimonadota bacterium
CGTGAAATTGATAAAAGAGAATTTACCTATAAAATGGTCATCTCAGATAATAAAGGAATTTTCAGAGTTAAAAATATATCTTTAGATGAACAAGAAAATCCTATTTATTTCTTCCCTATTCCAAACTGGTTTAATACAGATAAAGGCGTAACACTTATTGCTTCACTTATATTTGCTTTACTCGTAACTATATTTATCCAATTGGCAAAAAGAGGTAAGGATTTATACATCAGACCGATAGCAGGTATTGAAGAGATTGATAATGCTATAGGTCGTGCTACTGAAATGGGTCGTCCGATTTTATTCTGTCCCGGTCTTTCAGGTATTAATGATGTGGCAACATTGGCAGGCTTGTCAATTCTTAGTCGTGTTGCAAAAAAAGCAGCAGAATATGACACCAGAATCTTAGTTCCTTGTCGAGATTACATTGTAATGCCGATTGCTCAAGAAATTGTAAGAGAAGCACATTACGAAGCAGGTCGTCCGGATTCATTTGATAAAAACAATGTATTCTTTATGTCTGATCAGCAATTTGCTTATGTTGCAGGTGTTAATGGGGTCATGATTCGACAAAAAACAGCTACAAACTTCTATATGGGTATGTTCTATGCAGAATCACTCATTATGACAGAAACAGGTAATGCTACCGGAGCTATTCAAATAGCAGGAACTGATGCTGTTACTCAAATACCATTCTTTATAACTACATGTGACTATACCTTAATAGGCGAAGAATTATATGCAGCGTCAGCATACATGGCACGCCAACCATTAATGTTAGGAACATTAAAAGCACAAGATTATGCTAAATTTATTATTCTTACATTCTTAATACTCGGTACCATACTTTCATCATTACATGTTACCGCAATTAT
Organism: uncultured Candidatus Cloacimonadota bacterium; assembly: GCA_964547265.1. Classification (GTDB taxonomy): domain Bacteria; phylum Cloacimonadota; class Cloacimonadia; order Cloacimonadales; family WRIO01; genus JALNXV01. The sequence goes on from CAZJNG010000001.1 coordinate 10,580, forward strand.
AGACGCATTCCCAAGTAAATAGGAGGATAAATGAAAAGAACATTGCCCTTAATAATCGTGATAACTTTCGGATTTCTATTCGTTGGATATACATTTATACCACATTTGTATGCTCAAAATTTTTATGATTGGTATATGGATTGGATAAAAGCTTTATCACCATTTGGTGTTATTCTCGGTATTATGTCAATTACAATGTCGCACACAGCGCGCATTCAAAGAAGAGTTGCCAATTGGCAATACAGTCTTGTTACCTTGTTTGGTATGTATTTTACTGCTGCTTCCGGTTTTATCTGGGGAACACAAGAAGGTACACCTTACATGTGGATTTTTAAAAATGTTCAAATGCCAATGGGTGCAACAATGTTTGCATTATTAGCATTTTATATTGCTTCAGCAGCTTATAAAGCATTCCGTGCTCGTTCAGCAGAAGCCACTGTATTGCTTTTAGCAGCTGTAATAGTTATGTTAGGTCAAGTACCTGTTGGAGTATCAATCTTTGGAGAAGGTATTACTGATTTAACTCAATGGATATTAGATGTGCCAAATCTAGCTTCAAAAAGAGGTATTGCTCTTGGTGTAGGTCTCGGAATGGTTGCTACCTCATTGAGAATTCTGCTTGGCATTGAACGCACCTATCTTGGTGGCGGGGAATAGAAAGGAGTTAACATGAAAATCTTTGAACAATTACAACAGCTTGACAGAAGATGGATTTACCTGGTTCTTGCATTAGCTATTATTTTACCTCTTATAATTCCTTTCAATTCAAGAACTCATACAACAAAACCAACAGAAAATTTATATCGTATGATAGACTCTTTTGCCCCTGCTCCGGGAGAAGATCCGATAGAAAAAGACAGAGCAGTATTAATGGTATTTATGCATGATGCTTCAACAATGCCTGAGCTTTTCCCTATGGAATTAGCAATCTTAAGACACTGTTTTGAAAGGAATATTAAAGTATTTACATTAACTTTTCTTGCTACAGCAGCTCCAATCATGGACTATGCAATCAATACAGTAAAAGAGGAATTTCCTGACAAGGTTTCAGGTGTACATTATTTAAACTTTGGTTATAAAGTAGGTTCATTATACTTACCTATTATTCTAGGTATGGGTGAAGATATCGCAGAAGTAGTTGATATTGATGCAGAAGGCAGAAAATTATCAAGTCTTCCAATTATGACAAATATCAAAAATTATAATGAAATGAATTTAGTTGTAGAATTTTCAGGTTCAAGTGCAGGTGCAGGCTGGATTACTTATGCTCGCTCCAGATTTGGAACTAATGTAGCGGTAGGTGTGACTGCGGTTATGGCAGCAGATACTTACCCACAATTACAAACCGGTCAGTTAATTGGTATGCTTGCAGGCTTAAAAGGAGCAGCTGAGTACGAAAAATTAGTTGATGTTTTTGCTGCACAAAACAGAGAATTTTCAAAGGAAAATCTTCGTAATGAAACAGAAGATACAACAATTACAAACCCTGATATCCCATATAAATTTAAACAAGCTCGTATTGGAATGAATGCTCAATCAGTAGCTCATATTCTAATTATTGTATTTATTTTAATTGGTAATATCGGCTTTTTAATTCAAAAATACAAACAAAATAAAGAAATGTAATACGGAGGCAGCAAATGTTTGAAATCTTTAGTAATTGGGTAGCAGCGTTTTTTACACTGTGTATCTTTTCATTCTTGTACAAGGACAACCCTTTCTATAAATTTGCAGAATATTTATTTGTTGGTGTCTCTGCAGGTTATGCTATTCCCTTAACATGGGAAATGGCTTTTATTCCTTATGTTTATCGTCCAATCTTTTTACAGCATAAATTTATGTTTATCATCCCGGCTATTATTGGTATATTGTATATATTTACTTTTAACCGTAAACTAAATTGGTTATCAAGATTTCCAATTGCATTTAGTATGGGTATGGTAGGTATGGGTGTTCCAATGTCTATGCATGCGAGCGTGTTAGTTCAAATGCGTGGAGCAATGGTTCCGATTCAAAATATTAATTCATTTTTAGTTTTTATCGGTACTGTAACAATTCTACTTTACTTTTATTTTTCAAAAGCTCACACCGGCGCTTACGGCAAAATTGTAAAAGTTGGTATCTGGTATATGATGATTGGTTTCGGAGCTTCTTTTGGATATACAGTAATGGCTCGTATTTCCCTTCTGATAGGCAGAATCCAATTCCTTGTCGCAGATGTCTTACAGATTATCAAATAATTTCTTTACAAGCGGGCAGATATTTTTTAGTTTGCCCGCTTAATTTACTGAAAGGCAAGGAAATAAAATGCGTAAATATTCGTTAATCTTAATAATATCAATATTATCAATAAGTTTTTTATCCGGATTAACAGTTTCAAATCTAACTGTTGAAGATATTCCCTACGATGATGGAGCCGGATTACTTGTTAAATTTCAACCTTTACCAAAAAATGCTCGCATCATTGAGTATAGAATCTACAGAGGAACCAGTCCTGAAGCCTTATATTATCTTGGAAAAATTGATGTAGATCCTAATACTGATTTATCAGGAAATGAGATACAGTTCTTTGATAAAGATTTCAGAACTCTTGTCGATATAGAATCACCAAGAAGTTTAAAAAAAGAAAAAGGACAAAAAAAAGACAGTCCAATTTACAGGGCTGTTCCACGAGATATTAATGTACTCGGTCCGATGTTGAGTGAATATTCTATTTTATCAATCATTGAAAAAAACAATTTTTATTATAAAACACAAAAACACATAATCGAAAATGATGATGAAAAAGAACTATACGGTGGATTAAGAATAGAATATTTTGAAGGTATTCTCGCTAATGTTATACCCGGTAAAAAATATTACTATACTGTCATTGCCGTCGATGAAACAAGAACTTATCACTCTCATGCTCCCATTACTTACGGTATTGCCGTAGATAATAAACCAAAAGCTGTAGAAAAATTGTTTTTTACATGGATTCAGGATACTCAAGTACTTAAAACTGAATTTGATTTACCTTTGTTCGTTGACGATATTGCAGAAATTTCTATTTATATGATTGACAAATCACAACTTAACGACTATAATAGTTTTTTACAATATATGAACGAATTGGAAGAGTGGAATTTTCAAGTTACTTTAGGAGATACTACCTTAAATCAACCAACCGAAAATCCTAATCCAGGTCGTCTTATTTCAAAAATTGAATCTAGTTTTCCATATACTTCAGTTTCATTTTCAGATATTAAATACGATAATGGAAATCTAATTAATCCTTTTAATAACGAAAAGATACCTTTTAACCCTAATCTTATTGACAATTATTTGTTTTATATCAGTCTTGATGATTACGCCGGATTTCAGTCACTTTCTGAAACTGTAAAAGCAAGTGTTTTCAATAAAGCTGATTTACCGTATCTGCCAAGTCTAATAGTTAGAGATAAACCTAATGATAAAGGCGATGCTAATGAAATCATCATAGGCAGACCTTATGCGGCACTAACACAACTAAATTTTCGCGGTAGAGGAGCAAATAGAAAAAAACTCTCTGTAGCATATAATTATTCTCCAAATCCAAATTTTAAGATTAACAGTATTAATTTTAATTTTGTAGATAATAATGGAAATAGCTTTGCAAATATTACAGAACATTATATTGATTATCTTTTTGATTTAAATTTACCGAATCTTAATTTACTTGATGACGGGTTTAAGGTTTACATTACTTTTAATGCCCCTAATACTTCTATACATCAACAGCGTTATTTAAGCCAGGAAATATATTTTGATGATGATTTAAAGCAACTACGCCCTGCTAACCTTTTTGCAGGTGATGAAAATCTGCTTGAATATCGTTATATCATCTTAAAAAAAGCTTTGTCTGACAAAAACTTTAGAGTTGTAAGCAGAATTACTCCTTTAATAAACTTACTTGACGACAATATAGCTTACGAAAAATATATTTTTAAAGGACTAAGCAATTATAGTGATAAATATAATCATCTACTTTTTGATACTTCAGTTGATCTGGGATATGATAGTGATTATGAAACAAATATCTCTTCAAATATTTTCTATGATGATTACATTGAAGTTACTGAAAACCTGATTTCATCTCTAACTAATAAATTAATAGAAAATCCGGATGATGAAACGGTAAATCTTTACCTTGAACATTATAAAAAAAACATGGAACTACAAAATACTCACCCCATTCTTAAAGAAATAAATCAAATTTCTAATCATAATTCCAGACTACGAGAGCTTGTCAAGGTAAGAGAGTACAGAAAAAGAGCTTTTAGTTATTTTATGGTTAAAACAAATAGCGAAGGACTGTTTACCGTTTCTCAGATATTCGCAGATGAAAATGGAGAGCAGTACATCTTTCCGACTCCGGACTGGTTAAATGTGAAAGCTTTTCCTATGCTGATTGCTTCTTTGATTTTTGGCTTTTTTGTTTTCTATTTTTACCAAATATCTAAACGAGGTAATGAATTATTTATACGACCCATTGCAGGACTTGAAGAGATTGACAATGCAATAGGAAGAGCCACTGAAATGGGAAGACCTATTCTTTTTGTTCCGGGTTTATCATCTATTGGTGATGTCGCTACCTTGGCAGGTTTGTCAATACTCGGACATATCACAAAAAAAGCTGCAGAATATGATACTCGTATCATTGTTCCTGTTTGTGACTATATAGTTCTGCCGATTGCTCAACAGATTGTTAAAGAGGCACATTATGCTGCCGGCAGACCGGATTCTTTTAATGCAAATGATATATTCTTTGTTGCTGAAGGTCAGTTTGCTTATGTAGCCGGTGTGAATGGTGTTATGATTAGGCAAAAAACTGCAACAAACTTCTATATGGGTATGTTCTTTGCAGAAGCCTTGATTATGACTGAAACAGGTAATGCCACAGGTGCTATTCAAGTTGCAGGAACTGATGCACTAACTCAAATACCTTTCTTTATTACTACTTGCGATTATACTCTTATCGGTGAAGAACTTTACGCTGCATCTGCTTATCTTACCAGAGATCCTATGATGATTGGCACTCTTAAATCACAAGATTATACAAAATTACTTATCATCCTTGCAATCATAATCGGAACTATTTTAACAACATTTAATATCACAGGCTTTATTAACTGGTTCCCTGCTGAATAAGTAATACATTTATTATTTCAAACTCTGCTTATTGTTATAGGCAGAGTTTTTTATTTGACATTAAACAGATAAAACATTATGTCTATATTTTGAACATTTGTATTAATATATATGACTTTCCGCTGTCAAAAAAGGAACCCTGACGGCTCGTCAGAGGCTGTGCAAAAATAGAAAAAATCTTCAAATTGGAAACCGGACGGCTCGTCTGGTCATGTCATTCTGAACGAAGTGAAGAATCTCATCTTATTGATTTGTAGTATCTTAAATAAATCAAGGAGATCGTTCACTTCGTTCAGGATGACAAAATTTCTTTGAAATTCTGTTTATATTCATGAACATTAGACAGCATCTGAAAAGTAGTGTTATGATATCTTTTAATTTTCCTATGCTCAATAAAAGATATGTACAAGATTTACATACTTACTATAACCATTACCAATACTGCTGATGAAAGAACAATGAGTAGTTAGGATTAAGTGAACCTCATATGGATTTTCCTTTTGTATAAAATAAACCTTTAAAGCGGCAGTTTTTAAACTGAGGAAAGTCAGGTGTATAGTCTGAAACCTAAGATTTTCAATCAATCTTTAAGCGACCTCCAAGATGCTTTTTCCCTCTTGGAGGTCGCTTAAAGAATACCGATAGTTTTGATGACTGGCAACTATTCTTTATTAATTGATGGTATAGAAGTTACATTCTGTACTATTCATTAAGAGACGGTCTCAAAATGTTAAAACCGGAACCCTGACGGCTCGTCAGGGCATACAATCAATAAAGGACTTCGTAAACTTTTAAGTTTTTATAAATAATGAAATTAAGATTGCTGAACTATGCTCTAAAAGACAGCCGAGACGAGCCGTCTCGGTACCGGCTTCAACGGCTAATTCGTTATTTTGGGAAAGCCTCTTAGAATTTTGTTTACAATACTGTTTTTCAATTTATTTATAATCTCAACTATAAAAAGAATATTTAATAAAATTTTTCTTGACTAATTTCTAGACTTTAAAAAGATTGCAGTACAGGCTATAAAAAGAAAATGAAGTTAAGCTTCTACCTTACGATTCCCGCTGAGGACATTGTCAGGTTTAATGACAGGTAAATATGTGAATAATTAATATATTCATAGGTTATAAAAACAGCGGGTATTTCACAAGAAATACCCGCATATTTTTTAAACAAAGAATAATAGGAGGTTTGCTATAATACGCATACGCAAAGGAAAGGCCAAGACGAAAGCCGTAGTGCCAAAAGAAAGAATTAATGATGAAATTACGGTAGATGAAGTTCGTCTAATTGATCATAATAACAAGCAGGTTGGAGTTGTCAGCATTCAAGAAGCATTAAGAATCGCTGAAGAAGCTGAATTAGATTTAGTAGAGGTTTCACCTAATGCCGAACCACCTGTTTGTAAAATTGCTGACTTTAGTAAGTACTATTACCAAAAAGAACGCAAAAGTCGTGAAGCTAAGAAAAAACAACATATTGTGCAACTTAAAGAAGTTAAATTTGGTCCAAACACTGATGAACATGATTTTAATTTCAAAAAGAACAATGCGATAAGATTTCTAAAACAGCATAACAAAGTAAAATTTACTGTTAAATTCAGAGGTCGTCAAATCGCTCATAAGGATTTAGGGTATGATGTTTTAAAAAGACTGGAAGATGAATTATCAATTATCGCTGAAGTTGACTCTAAACCAACCAGTGAAAAAAATTACATTTCTATGATTATGTCACCTAAAAAAGAAATCGATAAAATTATACAAAATCAAGATCTTGCTACTGAAACCTCAGTAAATGAAATTGACGAAATAAATGAAAATGAATAAATAAGAATGCAGAAAATGCATTCAAGGAGGAATAATGCCGAAAATAAAGACTCACAAAGCAGCTGCAAAGCGCTTTAAATTGACAGGTTCCGGAAAGATTAAAAGACATCATGCCGGCGCAGCTCACATCTTAACCAAAAAAAGCAGAAAAAGAAAGAAAAGACTTGCTTCTGCCGGATTAGTTGCAGATTGTGATTATGCAAGAGTACGCAAAATGCTCGTATTTTAATGATTAGATAACAAAAGGAGAATACTATGCCAAGAGCAACGAACAATGTCGCATCTCATAAAAGACATAAAAAATATTTAAAAGCCGCTAAAGGTTATGTAGGAGCAAGAAGTAAACTGTATCGTACAGCCCGTCAGGCAGTTGAAAAAGGATGGACTTACGCTTATCGTGACCGTAAACAAAAGAAACGCCAATTCCGCCGTCTTTGGATTACTCGTATTAACGCAGCTGCCAGAGCAAACGGTATAACTTATTCTAATTTAATTAATGGATTAAACTTGTCTAAAATGCAAATTAACAGAAAAGTATTGGCACATTTAGCATGGCATGACCCTGCTGCCTTTACCGCTGTATGCCAACAAGCAAGATCTGCAAAGGAAAACAGTTAAGTGAATGATGAACTTCAAGCCATATTAAAGCTGGCAGAAGATGAATTAAACAGAGCTCAAACTTTTTTTGATTTAAACAATCTTAAATCTCGTTATATAGGGAAAAAGAGCGAAATAAATCAGTTTATGAAGCGTTTGGGCTCTCTTAGCCCTGAAGAAAGACCTGCCTTCGGGAAACAAATTAATGATGTAAAAACTGCTATTGAAACACTTGTAAAACTAGCTGAAGATAGAATTAATGCAAAACTTTATGAACAATCATTAAAAACAGCCTTATTTGATTATACTATGCCGGCTAAGCCATCAAATATAGGCTTATTACATCCCTTAACCATAATACAACAACAGATTGAAGATGTGATGATTAGTATGGGCTTTCAGGTTGCTGAAGGTTATGACATCGAAGATGAATTTCATAATTTTGATGCTTTAAATACACCCAAAGATCACCCTGCAAGAAACCTGGCTGATACTTTCTTTATTAAACAAGATGTCTTATTAAGAACTCAAACTTCTACGGTTCAAATTAGGGTAATGGAAAACTTTAAACCTCCAATTAAAATAATTTCTCCGGGCAGATGCTATCGTAATGATAAATTCGATCAAACTCATTCACCTGTGTTTCACCAATTTGAAGCTTTGGTTGTTGATGAAAATATCAGCTTTAAAGATTTAAAGGAAACTTTAAACTCGTTTGCCGTAAGAATGTTTGGTACTTCTTGTAAAACAAGATTCAGACCTCATTTTTTCCCTTTTACCGAACCTAGTGCAGAAATGGATGTAAGCTGTTTCAACTGTGGTGGCAAGGGTTGTGGAACATGTAAACAAAGTGGATGGATTGAAATTGCCGGTGCCGGAATGGTTGACCCGAATGTATTTGATACAATAGGGATAGATAGTGAAAAATATTCAGGTTTTGCTTTTGGTATGGGAATCGACAGAATAACAATGCAAAAATTCCATATACCTGACATCAGATTCTTATTTGAAAATGACTTAAGATTTTTAAAACAATTTAATAACTTTTCTGATTATTCAAAAAATAAATGAAAGGCATCGGGAGTTAAATAATGAATATTAGTTATTTATGGCTTAAAGAATACCTTAATCTTAGCCTTTCATCCGAAGAATTAACAGATAAACTCACCTTCTCCGGTATTGAAGTTGAAGCTGTAAAAAAAACAAATACTCTACTTCAAGATATAATCATCGCTGAAATAGTAAATAAAGAACCTCATCCCCAAGCAGATAAACTCTCTGTTTGTCGCGTAAGTTATAACTCTGAAGAGTATCAAGTTGTATGCGGTGCTCCAAATTGTGCTTTAGGACAAAAAATTGCCTTTGCTCCGGTCGGAACAGAGTTCCCTGACTTTAAAATAAAAAAAGCAAAATTAAGAGGCATAGAATCTTATGGAATGATTTGTTCTGAAAAGGAACTTGGTATTTCTGATAAACATGAAGGCATTATGGTTTTACCTGAGGATGCTCCCATCGGAGAATCTTTAGGTACTTATCTGAATAATTCCGATACAATCTATGAAGTAGAAATAACACCAAACAGACCGGATTTGCTGGGCATGATAGGAATAGCAAGAGATCTATCTGCTCAATTTGATTTAAAACTAAATATTGAAGAGATAAAACCGCTAAAACTTCTTAATAAACTTGATAACCTGACTGTGATAAATGAGGATACCGATAATTGCTCAAGATATATAGCAGTCAAAATTGATAATGTTAAAGTAAAACCTTCTCCTGACTGGTTAGTCCAAAAACTCATGGCAGTAGATATAAAACCTATAAATAATATTGTTGATATCACAAATTTCGTAATGTATGAATTTGGTCATCCTTTACATGCTTTTGATGCTGACAAGCTTGTCGGAAATCAAATTTTTATCAGAAAATCAATTAAGAATGAGAAATTCCCTGCTTTGGATCATCAAATATATACTCTAACAGGCGAAGAACTTATGATAGCCGATAATGAAAAATCAATTGCATTAGCAGGAGTTATTGGCGGAGAAAATTCACATATTACAGCAGATACCAAAAATATTATTTTAGAAGCTGCTTGTTTCAATCCATCTATTACTAGAAGAACCAGTCATAATCTAAAAATATTTACTGACTCATCTTATCGTTTTGAAAGAGGAATGTCACCCAAAACTGCAGAATTAATAGCGGCTAAAGCAACTACTTTGATTGTTCAGTTGGCAGAAGCAACTCCGGTAGATGTAGCTATAGATAATTATCCAAAGCAAGAAGAAACCGGAGTTATAAAACTAAGGCCTGCCCGTGTTAAACAGATTTTGTCTCTTGACTTAGACAATCATACAATTATCAATTACTTAAAAAATCTTGGACTTAAATTTATCGGAACAGAAAAAGATGTTTTACTGTTTGAAATACCCTCTGTTAGAATTGATTTAGTAAGAGAAATTGATTTAATTGAAGAGATTTTAAGATTACATGGTTTTGATAAAGTAGAAATACAAAAACCGCTAGATAAAATAATGGATAATAATATATTCTATGCAAAAAGAAATATAAAAAATCTATTAGTGAACTATGGTTTTTATGAAGCAATTAACCTTAGTTTCAGTGATCCGGGCTTATTAAATTTAATAAAACTATCTGACGATGATAATCGAAGAAATACTATTAATATAATAAATCCTCAAGGTTCTAGTTTTTCGATTATGCGTTCAACTCTGATACCGGGTCTTCTAAAAAATGTATTGCAAAATCTTAACAACGGTAATGAAGATATAAAACTCTTTGAACTAAATAAGGTATTTACTGATAAAAATCAGAAATTAGCAGATGAAAAATGGAGATTAACAGGTGTGTTAACCGGTAAATCAGCCCCTGTTTATTGGAAAGATAAAGCTCCGTCAGTTAATTTTTTCGATGTCAAAGGAATAATTATATCAATCTTAGATTATTTAAAGATTAGAAAAATTGAGATTCATAATTCTCAAGAAAATTTTTATCTCCCTGAAAATGGATTTAATCTTTCTTCTCAAAATAAGCATTTTGGTAGTTTCGGAAAATTAGATAAAAAAATTCTACAAAACTTCGATATAGATAAAGATGTATTCTTATTTGACCTAGACCTTGATGAACTCCTCTTTAGTGCTGATTTTTCTTTAAACCAATATCATGAAATCCCCAAATTTCCGGTAGTAACCAGAGATCTGTCTTTTGTTATTTCTAAAGAATATCTTTATGACGATATTGTTAATACCGTAATTTCTGTTAATCCAAAACTAATTAAAAGCGTAACAGGCTTTGATGAATTTATCGGGAAACAAATAGAAAATGGCTTCAGAAGCCTCTCAATAAGCCTTTCGATTTTTTCTTTAACAAAAACCTTGACTGATGAACTGATAAAAAGTATTGTGGATAATGTGATTAAAAAATTACATGAAAAATATAAAATTGAAATGAGGTAATTATGGAAACTATAAGCAGTGTAGAACTTAACGAAAAAAAACAAGAACAAACAACAAACATTAATCTACAGGAAAAAATACAAAAATTAATTGATAACTTTACTGCATTAAGAGAAAAATACTCTTCTTTAAAAGAAGAATACGAAAAAACTCTTACAAGTAATATTGAACTTGATGATGAAAAAACTCAATTATTAAATGAAAAAACACATTTAGAACAAAAAATTGTTCAACTTGAAGAAGAACTAGAACTTAAAACAAATGAATTAAATAATGTAAAAAATCTAAATGAAGAACTTGACAGTATCACAAAAGTAGCTGCTTCTAAAATTGATATACTGTTATCGCAATGTGATATTGACTAAATCATAAATATGTCAAACCTTCAAACAGTTGATGTTGTAATTTTTGGCACAACTATTAGCCTTGTCGGTGAAGATTCTGATGAGTTAGTTAAACTCGCCAATGAGTTTAATAAAAAAATTAATACGCTAATAGTCAAATATCCAAATGTAAACAGCCAAAACTTATTACTTATACTTGCAGGATTAAAAATACTTGAAGAAAATAACACCTTAAAAAAAGAAACAGATAAAATGAAAAAAGAAAGAGATTTATTAAATACAGTTTTACAAGATTTTTTAAATAAAATTGAATAAAAACTGCCTGCGGTACTCGTGTTAAGAAATTGTGATGGAACCAAAGTCCTATGGGGAGTCGACCCCTCAATGTGACATAAACTGTGAAAGCAGGAATGTAACACCTCTGAGGTAGATGCCCACCTTGTAAAAAAGGTTCAGGACAATTCTTACACGGTACACGCGGGTTAAATAAATGGAGGACAATCCGATGATGGTTTATATATTATTACCTTTGATAGGTTTAGCGTTAGGATTAGGTATAGCCTATTTTCTATATTTATCAAAGAAAAATACCAGTCTTAGAGAGATTAATAATGCTAAAGAAATTTCAAATAATATTATTGAATCTGCAAAAAAAGAAGCAGAAGCTCTAAAGAAAAAAGCAATACTTGACGGCAAAGAAGAATGGTTTAAAAATCAGAAAGTTTATGAAAATGACATCAAAGAACGACAAAATGACATCAAAGAACGACAAAATGAACTACGAAACTTAGAAAAGAAATTTAACGAAAGAGTAACAAATTTTGAAAAAAGACTTGATGTCTTAGATAAAAAAGAACAAAGCTTAGTTGAATATGAAAAAACAATCAAAAAAAGTGAAGCTGAATATATTCAAAAAAATGAAGAAGCTAACAAACTTATTTCTGAACAAAAAAGAAAATTACTTGAAATCAGTGGTCTGTCAAGAGAACAAGCTCTTGATATATTAAAACAAGAACTTTCATCAGAAGCCAGAAATGTTTGCTCTCACGAAATCAGACAAGAACTTGAACAATTAAAACTAGATGCAAATAAAAAAGCGGCAGAAATTATTTCAACTGCAGTTCAAAGGCTGGCAGTTGACCATATCTCTGAATCAACTGTTTCCGTAGTATCGCTTCCTTCAGATGAAATGAAAGGCAGAATTATTGGTCGAGAAGGTAGAAATATCAGAGCTTTTGAAAAAGCATCCGGTGTTGATTTAATTATTGATGACACCCCTGAAGCAGTTGTTTTAAGCTGTTTTGACCCGGTTAGAAGAGAAATAGCTAAACTTTCTCTTGAAAGATTAATTTCTGACGGAAGAATTCATCCGGGAAGAATTGAAGAACTTGTTGAAAAAACTCGTAAAGAAATGGAAAATACTCTCATTTCTATAGGTGAAAAAGCTTGCCTTGAAACAAATATTCATAACATTTCACCTAACCTTATTAAACTTATTGGTAGATTAAATTATCGTACAAGTTATGGTCAAAATGTTCTTAATCATAGTATTGAAGCTGCGTGGATTTGCGGTATTATGGCTGTTGAGTTAGGATTAGACCAAGATATCGCCAGACGATGCGGATTCTTACATGACTTAGGTAAAGCAATTGATCATGAATTTGAAGGTTCACATGCTTCACTGGGAGCAAACTTTGCTCGTAAAAACGGTGAAAGCAAGATAATAGTTAATGCTATAGAATCTCATCACGAAGAAGTTGAAGCTGAAAGTGTTTATGCGGTACTTGTACAAGCTGCCGATGCTATTTCGGGAGCAAGACCGGGAGCAAGAAGAGAAATGCTTGAAACCTATATGCAAAGACTTGAAAAATTAGAAGAAATTGCTAACTCTATTGAAGGTGTAAATAAATCTTATGCAATTCAAGCAGGAAGAGAATTGAGAATTATCGTTGACCCAACAAATATTGATGATGAAAACACTGTTTATATTGCTACTGATATAGCTAAACAAATAGAACAACAAATCCAGTATCCCGGTCAAATTAAAGTTACAGTTATAAGAGAAACCAGACAGGTGGCTGTAGCAAAATAATGAAAATTTTATTTTTTGGTGATGTCTTTGGAAAACCCGGCAGAAAAGCTGTACAGGTTTTCCTTGCTTCATTAAAAAAAGGCATAAATTATGACTTGTGTATTGCAAATTGTGAGAATGCCTCCGATGGTAAAGGTATAACTGAAAAATCAGCTCAAGAATTGTTTTCTGCAGGTATTGACTTGTTAAGCTCGGGAAATCACCTATGGGACAAAAAAGAAGGTATTGATTATATCAAAACAGAAACAAGAATAACAAAACCTCTTAATTACCCAAAACTATCACCCGGTTATGAATATGCAATTTTAAATATAAACAATGTCAGATTAATACTTGTTTCACTATGCGGACAAGCTTTTATGAACCCGGTTGACTCTCCTTTTTTTGCTTTAGAAAATCTATTAAATGATTTAAATAATATTCCTGAATGTGTAATAATCGATTTCCACGCTGAATCAACTGCAGAAAAAAGAACATTCGGTTTTTATTTTGACGGCAGGGTTTCTGCAATTATAGGAACACACACGCATATTCAAACAGCTGATGAAGAAATCTTACCTAACGGCACTGCATATATAACTGATGTAGGAATGTGTGGTTCTCATGATTCTGTAATCGGCATTAGAAAAGAGATTGCAATTGAAAAAATTAAAACTGGCCTACCTGTAAGGCATATCACTGCTGACAAAGGCATACAAATAAATGCTGTAATTATTGAACTGGATGATTACACAGGTAAAGCTGTTAGTATTAAAAGAATTCGGGAGAAATTATGACTGAAACTATGATCTTAAAAGGCAAACCGGTTGCTGAATTAAATAAAAATTATTGCATGCAGTTAATAGAAGAAAATAAACTAAAACCTAAACTA
>CAZJNG010000002.1:0-21458 GCA_964547265.1 uncultured Candidatus Cloacimonadota bacterium
TAAAGCTTGCTGGTAGTTTTCAGCATTAAATGCTGTATTTGCAGCAGATAATAAAAATTTTGCAGCTTGATTTCCTGAGTCAGTATCACTACTTGTTTTAGCTAGTCTTTGATATATAGCAGTTGCTCTATCATAGTATTTAAGGTTATAGTATGTCCAAGCTTGACGGGACCATATATATTCAACAGAAACTTGGTCAGGAGCATTTTTTTCTGCTATTCTATATGCTTCTAAAGCTTGATTATATTGTTTTTGAGAAAACAGAATATTTGCTTTTAAGAGATATTTATCATATAGATATTCCACAGTCTCAGGTATTTTGCTTAGTTCTGTGATAGCAGTTTTGTAATTCATTTGTAAATATTCAATGTAAGCTAATCTAAGAATTACTGCATTATTATCAATATCTCCTTTCATTGCTTGTTGAAAATATGATTTTGCCTGATTTAAATTATTAGAAAGCTCCATTTCTCCAAGATAATAATAAGTAATTCCTGTCTTTTGTGAATGTGGATATTCTGAAATAAGCTTATTAAAGAATACTTTTGCTGAATCAGTTATTGCTAAGAAATAATAACTCAATCCAATTTTAAAAATACTTTCGTCTTTAAGTGAGACCGGTAAGTCTTCAAAGTTATTCTTAAAAGTTTTAATGGATGATTCAAAATCTTCTAACAAAAACTCTATCTCAGCCTTCAAGTATAAAGCCTTTTGATTATTAGTTTTTGATAACTCAAAACTTAAAGACCGTAAG
Organism: uncultured Candidatus Cloacimonadota bacterium; assembly: GCA_964547265.1. GTDB lineage: Bacteria > Cloacimonadota > Cloacimonadia > Cloacimonadales > WRIO01 > JALNXV01. The sequence goes on from CAZJNG010000002.1 coordinate 755, forward strand.
ACATCATTATAAGCCTTTTGGTAATTTCTTGCTTGAAATTCAAGAAATGCTAATTGATAATATATATCACCTTCCCATTTTTGTTCAGGATTCTCAAGTAAAAAGTTTTGTAATTTCACTTTAGCTGAGTCAATATCTGTTTTTGCAATAATCTGAATCATATTAAAAAAACTCATTGTTTTTATGGAATCATTTTCCTCAATGTCAGTTAAAAGTTTAAATATTGGCAATGCAAGATGATTTTGTTCTTTTTCTTTTAAAATTAATGCACGATAATAATTACCGGTAATTATGTCTTCAGAAATGTTAGCAAGTAGCGATTCTGCTTCTATGAAATTTTTAAGGTTAATATATGCAGAGACTTTTATAAATAGACAAGGGTCAGAAAATTTAGTAACTATAGTAAAATTATCCGGACATAAATCAATTATTCTCAGAAATTCAGCATTTTTTTCATAATTTTCTAGTAAAAAAAATAAAATCTCTTGAGAATAGACAGCCCACAATTCTTGATTATCTTCAGATAATTCTAATATCTGTCTATAAAGTTGTTCTGCAGTGACATAGTCTTCATTGTAAATGTAAGCCATACTTAGATTTCTAAACAACTTAGCAGATTTTTCAGAATGTAACTTCTTTTCTTTATTTGCAAGAAAATCATTTATTAAATTTTGATAAATTGTAATAGCTTCATTGTATTGTTGATTATCTTTATAGATGTCAGCAAGTAAATTTAGAGCGTTATTATAATCTATGTTGTCAGGAAATTGACTAACATACAATTGAAGTAAATCAATAGCATAACTGTATTTATTTTGTTGATAATAAATATCAGCCATATTCAGCATAACCTGTGCTTTTAAATCACCGGAAAGAGGCTTATTATAAAGATTAATAAGAATTTCCAACGACTGATCAAGCTTGTGTTGTTTCTTTAATATATCAGCTTTAATGCCCATAATAAGATTATATTGATTAGGGTCTTTTATTTTTTGTTCAATCTTTATGATTTCTCTTAGAGCAAAATCATAATAAGCATCTTTATAAAGAGAGGTTATAAATATCATCTCTTCATTTATATTAGCAAATAAAATTGTCTTAAAAGTGAGAGGAAGTAAAATTAAAATTAGTAAAAAAATAGAACGGTATTTATTCATCATAAAACTCCTGAAATACTGTTTGAACTAAATATTGTTTATCTGTAACCAAATTCACGAAGAGCACCATTTTTCTTTCTCCAGTCATGTTTTACCTTAATCCATAAATTCAGGACAGCCTGTTTACCTGTAAGATTCTGAATATCTATTTCTGATTCTTTTCTTATTTTACCTATCATTTTCCCTTGTTTTCCTAAGATAATTGGTTTTTGAGAATCTCTTTCAACCCATATAGTTGCTTGAATTACATCACGAAACTCTTCTTCAGACCATTTTTCTACAACAACAGTAGTGCTATAAGGAATTTCTTTATCAAAGTTTAAAAATATCTTTTCTCTGATAATTTCTTGAGCAAAAAATCTTAAGGGCATATCTGACAAATCTTCGCGGTCAAATAAAGGAGGGCTATATGGTAAGAAATGAATAATCCTGTTTAAAACTAATTTTAAATCGTAAAAATCATTAGAGGTAAAGACTTTACCTGTTAATGAATCGCAAAAAAATATGTCTTCTGCCGAAAATATATTTAACTCATTTGCTAAAATTTTTTGCTGAATGTTAATTATTTCACTTTTATTAATTATATCTGTTTTATTGACTATACATAAACATTGTTTATTTGCTTTTTTTACTAAAGCTAATACTTTATCATCATAATCTGTCGGAAAATCACTAGCATCACAAACGAATAACAACAAGTCTGAATTTTTCAAAGAATCAGTAATATAAGACAGCATTTTATCTTGAAGTTCATATCGAGGTTCTAAGAAACCAGGAGTATCTAAAAAAATAATCTGAGTTTGAGGATTATTATAGATTCCTTTGATGCTCATTCGGGTAGTCTGCGGTTTGGGAGAGATTATTGATAATCTCTCTCCAATCAGTTTATTCATTAATGTTGATTTACCCACATTGGGTTTTCCGATAATTGATACATAACCGGATTTAAAATTTATATCTTCCATAAATATCCTTAAACTAGTTTTTTACCATTATTATAAAACTCAATCTAGTGTCAAGTGCTACATTGTATAATTAATTTCATCGGTACCGGGAATTACTGTTATTCTTTAAATAATTCTTCAGCAACAAGTTGTCCTTTTTTTTCATTGACAAATTGCAATACAATAAATCCTAACACAAAAAATATTAAAATACTGATTATAGCATTTTTTTGATTGCCACTTATTCTTGATATTTCTCCGTAAACCAAAGGTCCCGCAATTGATGCGAGCCTACCGGTTACACTGTAAAAGCCAAAAAATTCTGAAGCCTTTTTTACCGGTGTTAATTGTGCAAACATTGTTCTGCTGTTTGATTGACTTGAACCCATCACAAACCCGGCTGATATACCTACTAAATAAAACTGATACTTAGTAGTACAAAGATAAGCACCAATAACTACAAACATCCATAAAATTAAGGTTATATTTATGCTTTTTTTTGCTCCAATTTTATCTAAGACAAAGCCAAAGATGATTGCACCTAAAAAAGAAGCAGGTTGAGCTAATATAAAATAAAATATCATTTCTTGTGCATTCATATTAAATTGAGTAGAACCATATATTGCAGCGAAACTAATAATTACAGTTATTCCGTCATTGAATAAAAAATAACTAATCAAAAATTTTAATAATTCCTTAAATTTCTTAATATTTTTTGCAGTTTCGATAACTCTCTTTAACCCGGTTGAAATATAATTTCTCTTTGTTAAGTTTTTACTTGGTCGTTCTTTTAACCAAATAAAAGTTGGTATGGAAAATACTAAAAAAAAGATAGCTACCATCACAAATGATAACCTGTAATTCAGAAAATTATCTAATTCTTTCTGAATTATAGGCAATACTAAAAACAATGCAGCTAGTCCGCCTAAATAACCAATACCCCACGAAATCCCTGAAATCCTTCCAATTTCATGTTTCTCGGCAATGTCAGGCAAAAATGCATTATAAAAGACATTAGCCATATTAAAACAAAAATTTGCTATTATAAAAAAAATCATGGCTTTGACAATATTTTGTGGCATAACTGTATATAATAGAGCAGTAAAAATTATGGTAATAAATGAAAATATGACTAATAGCTTCTTTCGTGAGTGTGAATAATCTGCGACAGCTCCCATTATTGGAGCTAAAATTGCTACAAAAAACATTGAAATACCAATTGCTCTACCCCATAGAGCGGTTCCTATTTCTGCTTTACCAACAACAATATCCTTAAAATACATGCTAAAAAGTACTGTAACAATTATTGTTACAAATGACGAATCAGCAAAATCAAACAGAATCCAACCGACTTTTTCTTTGGTAAGTTTAATCTTTTCCATTTTTTAATCTCTTTTCTAAATTAAGGATTGGCAGGTTGACAGATGAATACTTATCTAAAGTGGGTGAAGCAATAAAAATTTGATGTTTTTGTGAAAGATGATTTAATAGTTTAAGTGTTCTTTCTTTGTCTAGTTCAGCTAGTGTATCATCAAAAATTAATATCGGATAAATCTTTAGACTTTGATGTATAAATGACGACATACCTAATTTTAAGGCAATCACTATGCTTCGTTTTTGTCCCTGTGAACCATAAATGCTTGCATTTTTATTATTTATATTGATAATAAAATCGTCAAGGTGTGGTCCTATGAGAGTAGTTTGATATTTAATTTCTTTTTTTTGTATGTTAAACAACTCTTTTTGCATAACTTCTTTAAAATCATCTTTAAAGAAGTTAAGTTTAAGCAATAAACTGACTTTTTCATTTTCATTTATCATTTCATTATAAGCTTGAGAAAAAAATAGTTTAAAAGATGAGATAAATTTTTGTCTATATTCAATAATAGTGAAAGCTTCGTCTATAAATCTTTTATCCCATGCATTTTTTTCTTTTTGATCAAAATTTGTTTTTAACAGTACATTTCTTTGATGCAATATATTTTTATAATTATTTAATGATTCGATATAAGACGGATATATTTTTGCTATAGACATATCAAGAAATTGTCTTCTCTTAAAGGGTGTAGAAAAGATATTAAAAATATCATTCGGACTAGAATAAATAACTTGAATATATTTATAAAGTGCAGAAATTTTCTTTATTTGTTTATCATGTACTTTTATTATCTTTCGTTTACTTGTATCATTTTTTACAAATAGATCAATTTCAGTATTATTTGAAACGAAAGATGAACTGATACTAAAATAATTCAAAAGTTGATTATTTTCATTATTCTGTATCAGTTCAATATCTTTATTTGATAAAATCGATTTACCATAAGCAAAATATGATACTGCCTCTAATAGGTTACTCTTACCAATACCATTAGGACCGGTTAAGATTGTACCTTCCGAAGAAAAATTATACGAGAAATTATCATAATTACGGAAGTTAGAGATTTTAATTGATTTTATAAACAATCGATTCTCTTATCGTCTCTCTATTCGCATAGGCATTAATACAAATCTGACATTAAGATTTTCAAACTCTTTATTATTAAGGATGTAGAAAGGTTCTTCAACTGATTTAAATTGAATTATTACTTCATCTGTTTCTATCACCTGAACAAAAGATAAGAGAAATTTTACATTAATACCGAATGATACTTCCGGACCACTGTAAGCAAAATCAGAAAGAGATTCTTTTGCATTACCTTTTTCAGAGATTAAAGATTCAATAATTAGCAGAGAATCATTAAGCGATATTCTAACCAAATTATCGGAATCATCAGAAAACAACGAAACTCTTCTGAGTGCATCTTTTAAAGAAGCTTTATCAATAGTTAAGAAATTTGTTGGAATAACTTTAAATGCAGGTGTATAATTTGGATACTTGCTTTCAAATTTATTACTAATTAAAATCATATTACCAAAGTGAAAAGATATTCTTTTACTGTCATATTTAAATATTACTTCATTAATTGAATCAGTTATATTTTTCTCAACAAAACTCAATGCTTTAGTTGGTAAAACTACTTCATGATCAGTTTCAATATCAAAATTTGTATTGAGTATTGTTTCTGAAACCCTTTTACTATCAGTTGCTGTTACTGTTAAACTAGACTTTGAAAACTTTAAATATATGCCGGTTAAGGCAGGTTGAGGACTCTCTGTCGCAACACAAAAAGATGTGAAATTAATCATTTTCTTGAAATTCTTTGCATTAATCACTAAAGCAGTTTCTGAGTCAATAAAAGCATCTTCCGGAAAATATTTTGACTCAATATAACTTATAGTAAACTTTGCTTTTTCACATTCTATAAACAAATGGTCATCACGAAGTGAGAAATTGATAGATGCAAGAGGCAATGAATTGACAATGTCTGAAAACTGCTTGGCATTAACAAGTATAGTACCGGATTCTATAACATTAGAAGGTATTGTTACTATAGCAGTTATATTAAAATCTGTTGCGGTTAGTTTGATTGAATTTGTTTCAGCATCTACATCAAGTTTTAAGTTTGATACAGCAACAACATTGCTTTTTTGTGGCGGGATAATTTGTAAATGCTGTAGTATCTCAGAAATATCTTTTTTATTCAGTGAAAATTTCATATTAAAACCTCTTATTGTTATTTTTAAGTAATATTTTTAAATCAATGTAGATTTGTCAATAAAAAATACTCTCTAAATTTAACACTCAATTTTGATGCTGTTTGCTTAATCAAAAAGTTTAAGAAATATCGGGTTTTATATGAGAGGTTTTATAATATAAAGGATACTTTTTTTTTTAATCTCGACAAATGATTATTTATTCTTCAAAATTAACTGTTTAAAATATTATGGCTTAAGCTAACAAAGCAAAATAATTCATAATCAATGTAAAAATATTGTTTACATACTGTTATTACTCGTTAATTACTGTTAATCAACAAGAGACCTCCAAGAGGCTTTTTTCCCTCTTGGAGGTCCCTTGTTGTTCCTATGTTATTAATAGCTTCATGGATGCCCTTGAGAAGCAATTACATTCTTATTTTCTTGTTCTGATAAATATCATCTGTCTTTTCATAAAACACTCAGTCAAGTTAAACCGTTTAAAACACTAGAATATAAAATTAAAAAATCTGGTAATCAAACCAACTCTTGATGCTTCATTTACAGGTCCTTTACCTTTATACGATATCTTTGCATCTGCAATGTTATGAGAAAATATTGTATTATCCGCACCAACATCTTGTGATCTGACAATACCCTCTAAAGTAGTAACCTCGTCTTCCCCATTTATTGTAACAACTCTTGAGCCTTTAATTATCAGATTACCATTAGAATCAATATTTACAATAGTAACTGTCATTCTTGCGGTTAAACTTGCATCTCTGGAAGTATTTGCATCTCCCTTAAAATTATTCGAAGCTGACCCGCCCATTCCTGATAATGGTATAAAATTTAATGGTCCCTGCCCTGCTTGGACATTTAACCCCATATCCATGCTCTTTCCTGTTTTTGATTGAGATGAACTTGTTGCTTTACTTGATTCTGATATGTTTACTGTCAATATATCACCTATAGAAAAACTTTTATGATCTGAATATAATGAAGTATAAAAACTTGCATTCAAATCCACCGCCTTAACACTTATCATTAAAAAAATAACAATAACTAAATAAGTCCTAAAAAACTTCTTCATTTTAATCCTCCAAATTAATTAAAACTTTATTTTTATCAATAACTTCTGCATAAAAAATTTGCTTTGAGTCAGGATTTTGTAACATAATTTTGTCTCCAATCCAACCATTATTTTTAGCTAATGCTTGATAGGACATCTGCATAGAAACAGTCCTAATAAGCACTGTTACTAAATCATTTCTAACAACAAAAGGAGTTGAGACAACATTGTTTTGTTGTAGATATGAGCCTTTTCTAATAACAGAATTTGCCATCCATTCGGTATCATTTCCTAAATCAGTAACATATTTATGGTTTTGATTTGCCAGTATGGAAACCAAAACAAAATCATCTTTGCCTATTATATCTCCTCGTCGAATATTCTTTTTAGCTTGTAAAACATCAACAAAGTCCTCTACAGTAGCAATAAGATTACTAACATTAATAATCTTATCCTCGTAAATCACTTCAACATTCAATCTTTTATAATTAATGTTTTCTGTTGAAGTAACCGGTGTAAATCTTAACTCTACATCAACCGAAGGAACTGAAATTTCAGGCGTTCTTACAATATTTACTTTTGCTTTTTGACTTAAAGAATAAAATTCAGTTAAATACTTAGTTGCTGACTCTCTTATAATATCAGAACATAATTTTAAACTTTCCCATCTTACGGCAGTGACTATAGAATTAATTCTAATATTAACATCCGGATTAAAAAGTTTAATCTTTTGTAATACAAGTCTGCTTTGTATGTTTATCATTCTACTTTCATAAGGAAGTTCAGCAATAATAACTTGCTGAATCTTAAGATATTCGTGTCTGTCTCCTTCATAGGATTCAGTTAAATCATTAAGAGTGATTTTTTCATTATCTATAATTGCGACTTTCTTCAGAGTAATGTTTAGACTAAATAATTTACTCATTGCAAAAAAGAGTAACAATAAGATAATAAAATACTTTTTCATGATTTACCTCTTCAGATTAATAGCCATTTCTAACATTGTATCAGCAGTTCTAACAGATTTGGAATTAACTTCATAACCTCTTTGAGCAATTATCATATTAACCATTTCCTCAACAATTTCGACATTACTGGTTTCAAGGTATCTTTGCTGAATCGAGCCCATATCAAGATTACCGGGCTGACCTGTCATTGGCTGACCTGAAGCCATTGTTTCCTGATACCTGTTTCCCCCAACACTCTTAAGTCCTGCAGGATTAATAAATCTGGCTAATTCAATCTGTCCAATCTCCATTGCCATGACTTCGTTATAAATCTTAGCCATAATAATGCCGTCCGGTGAAATGCTGACAGCCTCTGTATCAGCCGGCAAGGTTATATCAGGGTCTAAAAAATATCCATCAGGACTGACTATCTGACCATAATCATTTACTCTGAAAGAACCTGTTCTAGTGTAAAATATTTCACCATCACCTCTACGAATCTGAAAAAAACCATCACCATCAATTGCCATATCCAATGGATTACCTGTATTTTCAAAATTCCCTTGAGTAAAAATTTTATATGTCGATACAGGTTTTACTCCTGAGCCTACTGTTAATTCTACCGGTCTCTGAGTCATACTTGAAGTCAAAGTACCCGCTTCATCAATAGTTTGATACAACAAATCCTGAAACTGTATTTGAGATTTTTTAAAACCTGTTGTATTTACATTTGATAAGTTATGAGATATATTGTCTATGTGAAGTTGTTGGGCATTCATGCCGGTAGCACCTGTATATAATGAACGAATCATGCTATCCTCCTTTACCTTGCTATATTATTAACTGCCTTATTCAAGGCTTCATCATTTGTTTTGATCGCTTTTTCATTTGCTTGATATTGTCTGTTAATGGCAATCATATCTACCATCTCCTTGACTATCGAAACATTCGAAGATTCAAGATATCCTTGCTTGACTAAAAAGCTTGCCTGTTCATAATCTATATCAATATTTTTAGCTTTTAATAGATTATTACCTGTTTGAACCACTTGCTTTAAATTAAAATTTTCAATCATTACTTTATTTATTACTTGCCCATCAACCATTACATCCCCTTGATCACTGATTGAGAACTTTTTTCCATTAATCTGTATTGGACCATTTTCACCCATAAGATAATCACCATTCATTGTGACTATATAACCCATAGAATCCATACTAAATGCCCCGTCTCGTGTCCAAGCTTTACCTTCGGGAGTTTGAACTGCAAAATATCCATCTCCCTGAATAGCCATGTTTAACGGGTTATTTGTTTGTTTTATAGGACCCTGTGTATTTTCAATATATGAAATTATCTCACCACCGGGCAGAGGATCTTTAATCTGATTTCTTTGTTTAGCTTGCTCAGCAACCATTAATTGATTAAAAGCAACTCCTGATCTTTTAAATCCTTTTGTATCAGTATTTGCTAAATTGTTAGACACAATATCCATTTTCTCTTGTAGATATTGCATTGCTGAAGAGCTGTTATAAATTCCTCTTATCATAATTTTTTTCCTCCGTATATACTTCTAAAGCAAAGCTTATGCCATAACAAAGAACATTCATTAATTCTCTACATATCAATGAATTAATCAAAAATAAAAAATATACATTTTACTTTTAAATCTGAATTATTTTCATACGGACTAAGATTTTTCTCCTTTTTAAACAAAAAAATAAAAAAGATATTGACTAAATTTGATTATCAAATTAAATGGAGTCATGGATTCTAAAGATAGTAAGAAAAATTCCGCTTGTCTATCTTTCCAAAATTTAATCAATAGAGAGAAATCTCTGAAGGAAAGGAATTTACGATGCATAAGAATCTGGGAAGATTAGCTATTAAAGACATCAAAGAGAACGAATCAAAAGTTAATAAAATATTTAAATCCATTTCTGAAGGCAAAATTGACCATGCAAAAAAAGCAATTATAAAACTACTAAGCACCCCAAATTATTATGTTAGAGAATTAATCGGTAAAAAACTTGTTGATTTCCCAAACGGTGACCTAATGGACCAGATAATACTGGATATGTTAGGTCATAAAATTTACGGAGTGAGAGCAGCAATTATCTTTTACTATTACCTTAAATATCATCACGAACCACTAAAAATTATCTCCCTTTTAGATATGAGCTGGGAAGACACTCCCTGGGAAGTTGAACATATACTGTCTGAAATGTGGGGTAAATATCCTGAAATAATGAAAAAAGAAATGACTAAATGGTCTAAATCTCAATTTGAAAAACAAAGAGCTTTCTCCTATCACGGAATGGAGACTATCGCTGAAAGTGACCCTTTCTTTATTTATGATTTACTAAGCAAAAACATAGATGATGTTGGCATTGAAGTACAAAAAAAGATTTCAAACTTACTCTTTTGCGTTGCTCTTAAACGACCGGCTGAGAGCTATCCATTTATAAGACAATTACTTTTAAAACCAAATGAAAGAAGAATTAAAACTATAACCACAACTATGAAAAGATTACTTAACCAAGCCTTAAGTTCTAAAAACGAAAAAAACACTAAAAACGATTTTTATTTACTTACACTACAAACAGTCAAAGACTGGAAAGATGATCCTAGTAAAGAAATTTCAGTCTTAGGTAAAAAACTTTATGAATGGTCTAAAAACCCAGAAAATATTAAACAAGACTTGATTGATGAAAACATGGCTTAAATTAAAGTTTTTATCTCATTACAAACAATTAGGCAAATATTCAATAACAGGTATTATTTGCTTTTTAGTTGATATATCAATTTTACTATGCTTAATCAGATTTACAAAAATACATTATCTTGTTGCATCTGCACTTGGCTACTTAACAGGTGTATTATTAAACTATTTCTTCTCCATAACCTGGATTTTTTCAAAAAGAAATTTGAAAAAGTATTGGCATGTTGAATTCAGTATCTTTTTAGCAATTGAATTGGTGGCAATGGCTTTAATGTCAGTAGGATTGTTTATGTTTAGAGATTTCTTCGGATTAAGAATAAAGATTGCCAAAATCTTGGCAAACCTGATTGCTGCAGGATGGAATTATGTAATTAAACATTTATTCCTATTTAAAAAACATCCTGAAGAGAAGAATGACTATTTAAATGAAAAAAAAGATATTCTATTCGGGAACTCAAATAAATCTAAAACGGGATAATAAAAGTGAATATAACCTCAATTATAACAGCCGGAGGATTAGGTGCTCGTTTCTCCGGTGAAACCAAAAAACAATTCTACAAACTAAATGGACAACCTATACTTGATTTAACAATCAGCTTATTCGATAAGCTTAATATAATTGATAATATCATCATAACCCTACCTGCTGATGATTTCGACATCAAATCAAGTTATTTAACAAATCTTTTCTCAAAAAAACTTACCTGTATCATCGGTGGAAAAACTCGTCAAGATTCGGTTTATAATGCACTTAATTCTTGTAAACCAGACACAGACATTGTATTAATTCATGATGGCGTAAGACCTTTTATTAAAGAAACAGAAATTGTTGATTTGATAGAATTATGTAAAATTCACAAAGCAGTCATTCCCGGCTCAAAAGTAAAAAATACTCTAAAATATGTAACAAATAATCAGGTAATAAAAACAACAGACCGAGAAAATATTATTGAGGTTTACACTCCACAAGTATTCGATTATAAACTTATTCTTGAATATCATCAAAAGGCAACTCTTACCCCTAACCTATCTATTAATTTTACTGACGATGCAAGTATTCTTGAGTTTTTTAATATACCTGTTTACTGGCATAACTCAGATAATCAAAATATCAAAATAACAACTCAAGCAGATTTAGAATATGCACAATATCTGCTTTCAATATATTATAAGGAGGAATCAAATTGAAAATTATTACTAAAGGACTTAACAAACTCAATAATTTAAAGATTACTATAAAAATACCAATATTCGGACTTGGGTGTGGTGTTTTAGGCTTACACTTACAAAAGACTTCAATAAATATCGGTAAATATGCTGCCGATTTGCTAAAATCATTAGAATACAGAGGTTATGATTCTACCGGAGCTGCCATTCAAGAAGAAGATTCTATAGATGTTACTTTACTTAAAGATGTTGGTGCTCCCAGCACATTAGTTGAAACACTCGGCATTATTCATCAAAAAGGAAAAATTTTCTGTGGGCAAGTAAGATGGGCAACTTTTGGACAAGTAAATAAAATAAATGCACAACCACATGTAGTGAAATGTAAAAAATATATCTATGGAGCACATAACGGAAACATTACCAACACAACAGAACTTAAAAATTTCCTTACTCGTGAAGGTCATACCGTTTTATCAGATAATGACGGTGAAATGCTTGTACACATGATAGAACACTATTTCGACATAAATTTAAACAAATATTCAAAAGAACTGGAATTAGATACTGAAACCAGAAGATCTTGTATGAGAAAAGCTATCATAACAGCCGCATACGAGATTGAAGGTTCTTATGCTGCAGTTATTGTTGACCCGATTACTCAGTATAGTTATGCTATTAAAGCAGGCAGTTCTCTTTATTTTGCTAAAGGTAATATTGAAGATCAAAACTTTTGCTTGGCTTCCTCAGACTTAACTGCTGTTTTAAAATACACAAAAATGCTCATTAATCTTAGAGAAGGTGAATTTGTAGAATATAATTCAGACTATTATCAGGTTTATGCTTTAAAGAATCAAACTATAAAAAAACTCAATCAAGCGGATTTAGTTTTTACAGCCGGTCAAAAAGTGCAAAGCTTACCCAACAGATCAAGATTGCGTGCTGAAGACACACAACTATCACCTGAATATGAATACTTTATGGAACAAGAAATACATCAACAAATAGAATCAGCAGGAAAATTAGTTAAGCTCTTTTTAGGAGGTTCAAATACTGGAAGAAGAATGAAAAAATTCATCGAGTGTGTTGGCTTGCATGATAAGGTTAATACACTATGTGACAGAATTCTAGCCGAATCTGATTTTGAAAAACAAGAACATCTTTTTATTGAGTTTATACTTTCAAAAGATGCAGACTATCTTTTAGAAAAATGTCAAACTAAATACCCCCAAATTTACGAAGAATTAGTTAAAGAAAATTTTGAAAAGAAATACTTTTTTTCTTCTGAAATGAATCTTTTTATTGATTTATTGGGTAATCAGTTTAATAAGAAAAAACTTCTACTGGCAAAAGCTTTAGATACATTAATAGAGTTACGAGATTATGATGATTTTCAACTAAAAGTTAATAGTTTCATTGACATCGTAAGTAATACAATTAAAAATAATAGAAACATATATACTCTTGCCTGTGGAACATCATATCATGCTACAAAAATTGCAGCTTTATTCTTCAATGAGATTGCGGGTATTGAAATAATTCCTATATTACCGGGTGATTTTAGAGGGCAATATTCCAATGCTTTAAAAGATAATGATGTAATAATTGGAGTTTCTCAGAGTGGCGAAACTAAAGATTTGGTAGATATCTTTAATGATATTGATAAGACAGACTTAAATGTAAAAAAAGTTGTTTTAGTTAATAATATCAATTCTACACTTGGTCAAGAAAAGAGTGATGTATTTATACCCATTCTTTGTGGTCCGGAGATTGCAGTACCTGCAACCAAAAGTTTTATGAATCAAATGGTTTTATTCTATTATTTAGCAATCAGAGTAGCTGAACTAAATGCTGAAATCATGCAGGAAAATAACTTACAAGAAGAATCTGTTAAAAAGTATAAACTCACAATACTTAAAAGATATAAACAACTACAAGATATACCAAATTTAATCAAAGAAACCATTGAAACAACTGATGAAGATATTGATTATATAGCCGAAAAAATTTTTATGGAACCTTCTTTACATATCTTAGCTACCAAAATTAGTGGTGTAGCAATGGAAGGTTCATTAAAAATAAGAGAAACTGTTTTAAATCACACTCAAGGTATGGAAGCCTCTGAATTTAAACACGGACCAAACACTATTTTAGGAAAAAATACAGTTATAGGGCTTAAAAATATAAAATCAATGATTAAATATTTTCATAAAGTTATGATGGAGATATATGCTAAATCTACAGAAAAAAACTTACCGGATGAAGAAAAACAAGCAATTATTATGGCTCTCTCTGATTATCTTTTTAGTAGAACAACACCCTTTAACCTGTCGAGAGAAGGAACAAATCTTTTCAAAGAAGTAGTTAAAGAATATGATTTCTTTGGTCCTCTGTATAGAAATTACCCTCTAATTTATGTTACCGGACCAAATGATAGAGATGTGAATCTAACTGTTTCTCAGATTAATACTCACAAAATAAGAGGAGCAGACACATTTATCATAGCCGAAGAAAATGATAAGCTAATCGAAAACGCAAGGAAAAATCCAACCCCGGATAAGTATTATGGCTACGGATATGTAACTTTACCTAAAACAGGAGATACATTATTAACATGTTTTTCATCCACTGTTGTTTTACAAATATTAGGACTGAAAATGAGCATAAAAAAAATGAACTACTTAAACAAATTATATTTTGAAGGTCATGGAGTTCATCCGGATGTTCCTAAAAATGTTTCTAAGTCAATTACAGTTGATTAAGGATTTATATGTTTAGAATAGGTTATGGATATGATGTCCATGAGTTAAGAGAAAACAGGGATTTAATTCTTGGAGGAGTGAAAATCCCTTTTTCTCTCGGTTTGTATGGACATTCAGATGCAGATGTACTTTTACATGCTATTACTGATGCTCTATTAGGTGCTTTAGCTTTAGGAGACATTGGTTCAAACTTTCCTGATACTGACAATTCATTTAAAAATATTGACAGCAGAATTTTATTAAGAAGAGCTTTTGAAAGAGTTAAACATCTAAATTATAAAATCAACAACCTTGATGCCACTATTTGTGCTCAAAAACCTAAGTTAAGAGATTTCATAATCAAAATGCAAGAAAATATTGCATTTGACTTAGAAACAAGTATTGACAACATATCAATTAAAGCTACTACTGAAGAAAAACTTGGCATAAGCGGGAGTGAAAAAGGTATGACTGCTCATTGTATAGTTTTACTAGTCAGGAGTTAAGATGAAATTTTTACTTATCATGAGTATTATTTGTTTAGCTTTAAACATATTGCTTGCATGTGATCTTTGCTCAAAAGAAAACAATTATGCGAGCTACATAATACTAAAAAGTAATCAGTATTCAATCCCTCAAAATAATGATTATCAAGTTATTACATATAATAACTTAATAAATTATATCAAATTATATGACATAATCTTTTTTGGTGAGTTTCATGGCAATAAGACTATACATAAGCTTCAAGAAACCATAACCAGAGATTTAGTCAGTCAAAATATAGACATAGCTTTATCATTTGAAATGTTTGAAAGAGATACACAAAACATTATCAAAGAATATTTCTCAAACAATATTACAGAACAAGATTTTATTGATTCATCAAGAGCATGGCCAAACTATAAAGATGACTACAAGCCACTTTTATTGATTGCTAAATATAATAAACTCCCTGTCATTGCAGCCAATATCCCTAGAAGAATTGCTGCTGAGTTTAGTAGAAAAGGTATGGAGACTCTTAACGATTTAAGCAATGAAGACAAAATTTATCTTCCCCAAAAAATCCATACAATTGATGATTTACCAAATGAAACAGACAAATATAAAGAACTTTTCTTTGAAAGAATGGAATTTCTTCAAAATCAAATGCAATCTAGACCCATGTCATCAAAACCTAAAATGATGTTGGATAATCTCTTTTTAGCTCAATGCATAAAAGATGACACAATGGCTGAATCAATTTATTTATTTAATCAAGAATATCCCGAAAAACAAGTAATTCATTTTAATGGTTCATTTCATAGTGACTATTTTTTAGGAACTGTTGAGCGACTTCAAGCATTAAATTCTGA
The DNA here is from genome assembly GCA_964547265.1 of uncultured Candidatus Cloacimonadota bacterium. Lineage (GTDB taxonomy): Bacteria > Cloacimonadota > Cloacimonadia > Cloacimonadales > WRIO01 > JALNXV01. The sequence goes on from CAZJNG010000002.1 coordinate 16,430, forward strand.
CTTGAAGATAACTGTTATAGCACCTCATATTCAAGACCAAAACAATCCTCATATATCTGAAGAAATATTATCTAAAGGTCAGTTTGTAATTATCTTAAATGAATAATTAGGATATTATTGAAAAACTGATTGACAAAATTAACTGCAAATAAAATAATTTACTTAAAGAAAAACTATAAGGAGTAGCTATGCCTAAAATAATTTCATGCAACGAAGCAACCCGACTAATAAAACCTCACAGTAGAGTCTTGTTTGGTGGTTTTTTAGCAGTTGGATGTGCTGAAAACATAATTGATGCTATAGTTGATGCAAAAATTAATAATCTGCATATGATTGTTATTGCTTCTGATTATGAAAACAGAGGTGTCGGAAAATTAGTCGTAAATAACCTAATCAAAAGTGCTCAGGTATCTCATCTTGGTACAAACAAAGCCATTCAAGACCAAATGAATAAAGGTCAGGTTGAAATCGAAATGGTACCTCAAGGTACACTTATGGAAAGAATTAGAGCAACAGGTGCCGGTCTTGGTGGCATTTTAACACCTACAGGAGTTGATACAATAGTTGAAAAAGACAAAGAGAAGTTCAATATCAACGGAAAAGACTTTATTCTTGAAAAAGCAATAGAATCAGATTTTGCTGTTATCAGAGCTTATAAAGCTGATAAATTAGGAAACCTTATCTATCGAAAAACTGCTAGAAATAGTAATCCTATTATGGCAATGAGTGCGAAAACAACGATTGTTGAAGTAGATGAAATTGTTGAAGTTGGAAAATTATCTCCTGAAGAAATTATAACTCCGGGTATATTCGTTGATTATATAGTATTGCATAAGGAGAATTAAAATGGATAGAAATGACAAAAATTATAAAAGAATCATAATTGGTAAACGCATCGCTAAAGAAATATCAGATGGAGATTTTGTCAATCTAGGTATTGGACTTCCTACAGAAGTCGCTAATCACATTCCTGAAGGTGTGCATGTAGTTTTTCAATCAGAAAATGGCATATTAGGCGTTGGTCCTGCACCAACTCAAGGTAACGAAGATAAAGACCTGATTAATGCAGGTGGTGGTTTTGTGACAGAATTACCAGGTTGTGCATATATTGACTCAGCATTAAGCTTTGCTGTTATAAGAGGTGGACATCTTGATATGACAGTACTTGGTGCTTTGCAGGTTGACCAAAAAGGTAATCTGGCTAACTGGTGGATACCAGGCAAACTAGTGCCCGGAATGGGTGGAGCTATGGACTTAGTTTCCGGAGCTAAAATGGTTGTAGTTGCTATGGAACATTGCGATAAACACGGTAATTCTAAAATCCTTAAAGAATGTAATCTCCCGCTTACTGCTTCAGGAAAAGTTACTTTAATTGTAACAGATATGGCTGTTATGAGTGTTGAAGATGACGGGCTACACTTAAAAGAAATAGCAGAATCATTAACAATAGAAGATGTCATCAAAGCTACTGATGCAGAATTAATCATTAATCAAGATATCCTTAGCTTTGGAGTTTAATAATTTATATTTTCTTAATGCATTATTATAATTCTCACTGAATTTCAAGAAAAATCAGCTTAAACAAATCTAAAAGCGACCTCCAAGAGGGAATTTTCCATCTTGGAGGTCCCTTGTAAATTACCGATTTATTATTATTTCATAATAAATATTTTTTTATTTTAACTATTATTGGAATATGAAATGCTAATATAATAAAATATAATTATAAACCAAGGGTGTTAAAATGGATAGAAAATTATCAATTAAAAAACCAATTTATAAGTATTTCAAAATCATTACTTCAATTATTGCTATAATGATTTTTCTTCTTTTAATGAGATTATTGATTCTAAACTCTTTTACAACTACCTCTGTTAATAGAAATGAGCTTCGTTTTGCAAAGGTTAAAAAACATAATTTGATTAGTTCGTTTATCTGTGAAGGCAAAGTTATTCCACAAAACACCTACCAACTGGAAACACCTGTTAGTGGTAAAGTTGAACAAGTTTATATCAAGATTGGTGATTTTGTGAATATGGGTGACACTCTTATAGTAATGAGTAACGATGATTTACAACTTCAGTTAATCAACAGTGAAATTGAGGTAGCTAACCAAATTAATAATCTTAGTACTGCAAAAATTCAGAGAAATCAAAGCAGTATTTCGCACAGAAGACATTTATTTACACTTCAGAATCAGCTTAGCAAGCTTCAAAGAGAAATCGCCGGCAACAATGAATTATTCGCTAAACAATTAATTTCTGAAGATACTTACTTAACCAAACAAGAAGAATATTTAATCCTACAAAATGACTTTAGTCTTTCAAGTGAAGAGGCTCGAATTGATTCTCTAATGCGAATGCAACAGATTTCACAAATAGAACAATCCCTCAACCAAGTCCAAAACAACTTACGACAAATGAAAAACAAGGTTTTTGATTTAATAATTAAAGCACCAATAAGTGGTCAGATTACAGAACTTAATCCTACTATCGGACAGATGCTAGTTTCAGGCAGCAAAGTAGCTTTTATCGAAAACAAAGAAACATATTACCTTCAGTCAAAAATCAATCAATACTATCAAAATCATCTTCAAATTGGGACAAAGGCACTGCTTACCGGTGTTAATGATACACTTTTTGTTGAGATTGACAATATTCATCCACGACTTGATGGGAGTAATTTAATTGTTGATTTCAAAGGTGACTTACCTCAGAATCTTCGTACAGGTCAATCTGTGAATCTTGAAATTCAAACCTCCATAACTGACAATGTCTTAACTATACCAATCGGAGAATATTTAGCAGGAAATAATTATAAATCCGTCTTTGTATTAAATACAAATGAAACCAAAGCTGAAAGAAAATACATTGAAACAGGTAATCGTAGTATATCCGACATTGAAATAATATCGGGTTTGATTGAAGGTGATAAAATAATTATCACCTCTAACCCCAAATGGTCTAAAAAGAATACTATTAAATTAAAATAACACTAAGCAAAGGAGCTAAGCATGATTAAAATCAATAACCTGAGTAAACTTTTTACAACAGAAGAAATCGAAACTACTGCATTAAACTCTGTGAATTTACACATAAAAAAAGGTGAATTCGTTGCAATCAAAGGTCCTTCCGGCTGCGGTAAAACTACTCTGATGAATATTATTGGTTTAATGGATTCGCCTTCTCAAGGAGAACTACATCTCTTTGGTGAACCGGTTCATCAGCTTGATGAAATTAAAAGAACCAGATTTCGCAGAGGAAAAATAGGCTTTGTCTTTCAAAAGTTTAATCTCATCGACTCACTTACTGTTTATGAAAATATTGAACTTCCTCTCCTGTATATGAAGCTGGACGCAAAAGAGAGACAACAAAAAATACATAAAGTAATGCAAAGATTAGATATTTCTCACAGAGAAAAACATTACCCAACTCAGTTATCAGGCGGACAACAACAAAGAGTAGCAGTAGCTCGGTGTATTGTTTCCGAACCGGACTTAATTTTAGCAGATGAACCAACAGGCAACCTTGATTCAAAGAATGGTGAAACTGTAATGAATTTATTAAAAGAACTCCATGCAGAAGGTAAGACTATTGTATTAGTAACTCATGATGATAAATATGCTCATCATGCACAAAGAACAATTAATTTATTTGATGGCAAACTTTTAGGCTAATAAGGAGTAGAAATGTTCTTAAGATACCTTAAAAGTTCTTTTGTAAGTATAAAAAACAATTTATTTAACAGCTTTAATGCCATACTTAGTTTATCCATCGGCTTTTTAATATTTACTCTTTTATTTGCATTTTGCTCATATTATTATGATTACGATAAACAAGTAGATAGTTATCAAGATTGGTACCGACTTCGCAATACATTTATTACCGACGACTTTCAGACAAGTAACTCAGCAAAGTTTTATCAAAATCTAATGCCTGCAATACAAGCTGAAATTCCTGAAATTGAAGATTACATCATTTATAATAATTTTTTCAAAATAAAGATACGCTTTACAGATAAAAATGAAAACATCATTGATATAGGAGGCGTACATTTTGTGTCAAAAAATCTAATTAATCATTATAACTTAAAATTCATTTATGGAGACCCTCTTAACAGTGAGTATGATAATATGCCTATAATTGTCAGTCGTTCATTTGCAAAAGAAAATTTTGGTAGAGAGGATGTTTTAGGAGAGTTGATTTACATTAATAAAACAATCCCAAGATTTGTTGTGACAGGTGTTTATGAGGATATACCTGACAATTACCATCTAAAAGATAGTGCTTTTAGATTTCTAAATATTGATACAGATGAAGAAGAAAGATTCTTCCAAACCCATGTCCGAATTAAAGTTTCAGAAAAAAGTAAAATAAATGAGATACAAGAAAAAATTACTATATATCTGAGTCAATTTGAACAGGAAACAGGCAATAAAATAATAGCAAAATTAGACCCGATACATAAAATACATTTTATTCAAGGCTTAAGTGGCGATCAAAAAACTATGAATATCAATATTATTCATAGTATTTTACTCGTTGCTATTTTATTGTTAATTACAGCTTATCTTAACTTTATAAACTTAAACTCTCTTATCAGGCAAAAAAGAAGTAATGAATTTTTATTTAGAAAAACTCTTGGAGCTACCAGATATGATATCATCAAGCAATTGTTTACAGAGTATTCTGTACTTTATTTAACTGGTTCATTAGTATTTCTACTCCTATATAGTATTTCTAAAGATATCTTTAATCAATGGATAAAATTGAACCTGGACAATTATCATATCTTTAATAATATTAATTCTTTACAAGTATTTTTTTTTATTTTTGTATTAGGTTGGATTTTATACCTTCTACCAATAATTAAGTTTGCAAAATTTAACGAAATCAGTGAAGAAGTTAGAACTAAAAGCAAAAGAACCGGTAATAATATAGTATTACTTGTCCAACTTATTATTAGTGTTGTTTTTATTATATCTGCATTAATAACTTACTCTCAAAGCCGAATGATAAAAAAATATGAT
>CAZJNG010000003.1:0-20825 GCA_964547265.1 uncultured Candidatus Cloacimonadota bacterium
CCATACTTAATAGCTACTTGGCAAAATCTTTACTGGATTACTGCACCGGGAATCGTTAATGGATTATCTCAGGCTGACAGATGGTTAAAGCACTATAAACAGACTGCAAGTATTAGTTTTGCAAATGCAAATCCCGCAATAACTGAATGGGGAGGACAAAATTCGTCAGGTTGGACACCAATAGGAAACAACACCGACAGATTCAGAGGTGTTTATGATGGAGATAGGCACACAATATCAAATTTATATTTTAATCGTCCTGAAAGTGATCATCAGGGCTTGTTTGGTTTTACAGAAACAACTGCTATCATTAGAAATCTTGGTGTAGTTTATGATTGTGTAAGAGGTAAAAGTTATAGCGGTGGTCTTGTAGGTTATAATAAAGGATTGATAGAAAATTGTTTTGCTTCCGGAGCAAATTTTCATGGAGAAAGTTTAATTGGTGGGTTAGTAGGTCATAATTTTGGTGAAAATGCTATTATTAGAAACTCCTTCAGTACAGGTTTTATATCCGGGTTACAGTTGGTAGGAGGGTTTATTGGTCATAATCATTCAGGTACAATTCAAAACTGCTTCAGTTTTGCTGAAGTCCATAGACCTGAACATAATTATGAAACTTTTGGTCCATTCATTGGGAAAAACTGGCAAGGTACAATTATAAATTGCTACGCAACCGGTAAAGCCAGTTATTGGTATGTTGCTAATCTCGGAACAAGTATTATTATGGAAAAAAGATACTTTGTTCATAGAGGCTTTTCAGGAGAAGCTCCAACCGGAGGAACTATGTCAGGTAATTACTACAATTCAGATCCAGAGCCTTATACTTCACCATGTAATGCAATCAGATTGTCAGACATGGAAATGAAGAATTTTTTAACTTTTACAGGCTGGGATTTCAACACTATCTGGACTATGTCATCTCCGGTTACATTTTATTCATTTCCTACTTTAAGATGGACTGAAGCATATTCCTCAGAACCGGACAACAATCAGCTTTCAACGGTTCAGAATTTAGTTTGGCTTGCAGAAGATACCGGTAGATGGTCAGGCAATTATACTTTATCTTCAGATATAAATTTATGGACAACTCCCGGTTGGAATGATGGTACAGGATGGTCGCCGATTGGAAATAGTAATGTAAAGTTTAACGGTATATTTAATGGTAATAATAAGATAATAAAAGGATTGCATATTTTTCGATATCAAGAAAACCGACAAGGCTTTTTTGGAGAAATAGAATCAAATGGATCTGTTAAAAATCTCGGATTGCTTGGAGTAAATGTAACCGGTAATATTTCAACAGGAGGTTTAGCAGGTGCAAATAAAGGTATTATTGAATATTGTTTTACAAGTGGAAGCGGAAAAATAGAAGGATATGGAAGTAATAGTGGAGGCTTGTGTGGTTATAACGAAGGTACTGTTTCTGATTCATACAGTAATCTGGTTATTTTGCAGACTTATAATACTAACTCAGTTGCTATTGGTGGTTTGGTTGGTTTTAATTATAATGGAACTATTAGTAGATCTTACAGTGTCGGCAAGGTTTCCGGTTTTAGTATGCAGGGTGGGCTTATAGGCGATAATAATTCCGGTTCTATTTCTGATAGTTATTATGATACAAATGCTTCGGGAATGACAGACACCGGAAAGGGTATCCCGAAAACCACTGAAGAAATGAAGACTGTAAATTTTGATAATTGGGACTGGATACATACATGGGAGAGAAGTGGTTATAATTATCCTCGTCTTAAAAGCAATCCTGATCAAACACTTCCTGTAACACTCTCTTCTTTTACTGCTACCTGTACAGCATCAAACACTGTAAGTATTATTTGGACAACAGAATCTGAATCTAATATCATTGGTTATCATGTATTAAGATCTGAAACAAACAGTCTTGACTGTGCAAGCCGTATTTCGAGAAATGTTATCACAGCTTACAATCAACCTGAGACAAATCATTATAGCTTTACAGATGTAGAAATTCAAGAACAAACTACATATTATTACTGGCTTATGTCAGCAGAATATGATGGAACAACTGAATATTATGGTCCAACCTCTGTAAAAACAAAGGGTTTTACAGGAGACAATATGATATTACCTGTCGTAACACAACTTAATTCAGCATATCCTAATCCATTTAATCCAAGTACTACTATCAGTTTTGATATAAAAGATGAAGTTAAAGTAAGAATAGAGATTTATAATGTAAAAGGTCAAAAAATCAAGTCTTTAATTAATGAAGACATACCTGTTGGTCGTCATAGAATTGTATGGGACGGTTTAGACGATAATCTTGTACGAGTATCTTCAGGTGTTTATTTTTATAGGATGCAAGCAGGAATATACACAAAAATAAATAAAATGATAATGATGAAATAATAATCAAAAAACTGTCAACCATATTTAGCACTTAACATAAAAATACCTTTGAAGTACAAGGGACCTCCAAGAGGGAAAAACCAACTTGGAGGTCTCTTGTTGGTTCGTTAATATTATAATAATTTTCTAAGGGAGCAGAAAGGTTCACATCACAATAAGTTATGGATAGTAAAAGAAAACCCGAACGAATCGTCCGGGTTCAGTTTCAAACATTTTAGTAAAATTTAAAGCTGTTTACACAATTTTAGAAATTTTAATGTCCTAAAAGCTGCTTTACAAGATCTAATAACTTCTCCTTATGAATTTTAATTTCATAAGCATCAAAACCAACTTTTTTAGCTTTTTCTCTACTCTCTTCGCTAGTTAAGGTAGTAACCGCTATACAAGGGATATCTTTTAAGCTGTCATTTTTTTTAACTTCACGAACAAATTCATAACCGTCCATTCTAGGCATAATAATATCGACAATCAAGATGTCGTATTTTTTTTTGGTAAGTTTTTTTAACCCGTCAACACCATCAATGGCAGTCTCAACTTTATATCCTGCAGATTCAAAATACTGTTTTTCTAAAGTTCTAAAGAAAGGTGTATCTTCTACAATAAGGACATTATACTTAGCGTTTTTATTATTTAATCCTTTATTTACCCTTTCAGGTTCAGCCATCTCAATAATCTGATATATGTCAGGGAAAAGAACTAATTCATCTTTTATCAAGGATGAACCTATTAAACCTTTTGAAGTGATACTTTCTGTATCAATATTAATTTCAATATCAATTGAGTCAATAATCTTATGAGCAATAATTCCAAGTGGATTTTCAATTAATTTCGGGATTATTACATACCTGAAATCATTTTCTTTTTGTCTGGTTTTTACAGGAAGATAATGCTCTAACCTGACCACTCTAAGGCTTTTACCCTCATGTTCAATATATTCTTTTTCTCCCACTTTTTCAAACCGGTCATTGTTAAGTTTTTCAATTCTCTTAATAAGATCAAGATTCAAGGCGAACATTTCTTTTTCGGCATTTTCAAAAAGTAGAATACTTTGTTTATCTATAGACTTTTTAATATCCTCGTCTTCTTCATACTTAAGGAATCTCTTCTCTTCTTCCCTTAAACCGACAAAGTCAAGTTTTGCTTTACTAGCCATACCCGGAATATCTAATATCAGAGCAACAGAACCATCTCCCATAATGGTTGTTCCTGAGTAACATTGGCAATTTTTGAAAAACTGCGGAATGGATTTTACTACAATTTCTTCATTTTCAACAATTTCATCTACAACTAAACCGAATTCATTTGAATCAAAACTGAGAACAAGTACGCGAGTAACTTCTTGTTCTTCTGCTTTCTTTGTGACATCTAGCACTTCTTTTAAATAGACTATTGGCAAGAGTTTATTTCTTAATCGTAATACCGGAGACCGGTTAATCTTTTCTATTTTTCGAGAAGGGTCGTCTTTTTTAACTCTCACAATTTCCTTAAGAGCAACCTGCGGAAGAGCAAAATGCATATCTCCGACCTTGATTATTAAAGAAGGAATTATGGCAAGAGTAAGAGGTAATTTAAGATTTACACTTGAACCTTTACCCAAATTAGAATCAAGACTTACACTACCACCTAATTTTTCAATATTTGTTTTGACGACATCCATTCCAACACCACGCCCGGAAACTGCAGAGATTTGATCAGCAGTTGAAAAACCCGGTGCAAAGATAAGGTCTAAAATATCTTTTTTAGATAGTTTTGCAATATCTGATTGGCTGATAACACCTTTTTCTATTGCTTTTTTTAGGATTTTTTGTTCATCCATTCCTTTACCGTCATCAATAACATCAATATTTACTTTTCCACCCTTATGATAAGCTTTTAGCCATATTGTACCGGCTTCAGTTTTGCCGTTTTTCAGTCTTTCCTCCGGAGATTCTATACCATGATCAGCACTATTACGCACTAAATGAGTCAAAGGGTCAGAAAGATTTTCAATAATTGATTTATCAAGATCAACCTCATTTCCAATAATTTCAAGGTTTATCTTTTTATTGAGCTTAATCTCCATTTCTCTGATAACTCTGGGAAATTTATTGAAGACCAATGAAATAGGTTGCATTCTGGTATTCATAATCTTTTCTTGTAATATTGATGTTGTAAAATTTATGTCTTGTAAAACTGAATTTAAACCGGGTACAGTTTTTGCAGAATCAGAGGCGAGTCTCATCAATTGATTTCTAGCAAGCACCAATTCACCGGCAAAGGTCATTAAATCATTTAATAAGCTTACTGAAACCCTTAAAGTTTCTTTCTGATGTGTAGCTACATCTTTCTTAGCTGATTTTGATTTATCAGCTTGATTTTCTTCTAAAATTTCTGAAGTTGATTCCTCTTTAGATTCATTAATTATCGGCAAATTGACTTGTTCTTCTTTTGCGACTAAATCATTCACAGGTGATTCTATAATCGTTGCTTTTTGAGATTCGGCAGATTCTACAGGCTTTTGTTTTTTTTGAGTTTCTGTTTTCGGCGTATCAACTTTCATTTTTAATTTCTGAGGTTGAGTAGCTGTATCATGTAAAACCTTGTATTTCTTCTCAACAAACTCAGGAAATTCAAGTTGTTGTACCTGATTTTCGGGGACTTCCAAACCAAGTGCAATCAAATCAGGCTCTAATACTGAAGAAAAAAGATAAACAAAGGCAATATCTTTTTCTTCCAAAGCATCATCAATACTCATAATTGGTCCAATATCTGCATAAGAACCTATTAAATGACCCAATTTCTCAAGGCTTTTCAAATAATCAAGCGGTGTTTTCCCCTTATTTTTCATATCTTTATGAGTAAAGGCATGCACTGAATACAAGAAATGACCATGAGCAACCGCTTTTTTTAAGTCTGAAACACTAATCTGAAACTGTTTTGCGATTTTATCAGGTAGGTTTTCCTTGCCTTCAATTTCAATATCTATTTTTTGAGAAGCCTCTGAATCTTGATTTAGAAGATCATTTAATATACCTATAATTTCTTCCGCATCAACAGATTCACTGTTATCAATATCTTCAACCATCATATTTAACTTATCAGTGCCTTGCAAAAGATAAGTAATTAAAACAGAACTTGGTTTCATTTTACCATCACGAACTAAAGACAACAAACTTTCCATTACATGGGAAAGGTTGGTAATGTTTTCAAAACCAAAGAACCCTGCCGAACCTTTTAAACTATGAATTGCTCTAAAGATTCTATTTATAAGTTCTTGATCTGCATTTTCTTTATCTTCTTCCAGTTGCAATAAATCCGGTTCAAGATTACCAAGATGTTCTTGTGCTTCTTCAAGAAACATTTGTAGCATTTCAGGGTCTTGTCCGACCATTATTCCTCCTTAAGAAGTGACTTCAAAATATGAAGTTAGTTTAAATAAATTAAACAAATTGATTATTGATCTTGAGGCATTACTTACCTTAAAGGTTATTTTTTTAGCAACAGTCTGTTTGTAAAGACCCACCACTAAGTTTACTCCCATTGAATCAATTTCTGAGACATTAGCAAGATTTAAAACAACAAGATCAATCTCCTGATATTTATCAAAACTTTCTTTTATAACATTTGTTTGAACCTCCAAATTTGAAGCTACTAAGTTATTAAGTGCCTGTAATTCCAAAGTCTTTCCATCAAGAACAGCTTTCATAAAAAACCTCCTTTATTCTGTATAATATAATTCTACCGCGACTAAACTCCTATGATTGAAAATTTTATCGCATATTTTTTTAATTAAAAACAATCCTCTTTGTTGTTGTCTTAAGTCATCAATTTCACAATTGTTTAAAGCTTCGTTAAAGTCGAAACCCTTACCTTCATCTTTTACTAATAAGCCAATTTTCTGATGTTCATGTGAAAAATATATAATAATAAAAACATTCTTTTCAGGGTTAAGCTTGTTGCCATGTTTAACGGCATTAGTTAACAATTCTCTTAGAATAAGATTAACATAAAAATCATATATCTTATTTTGGTTTTTTAAAATCAATTTAAGATATTGATTTAAATGATCAGCTACCACTTCTATTTTTTCCATTGAAGTTTTAAAAGTATAATGATAACAATCACAAGAATCAATTTGAAGATGTTTTGACATAGCCAAGTGAAGTAAATAAAATTGTAAAATATATTCTTCCCTGACAGGATCTGAGTTAAAATGCCAAATCTGATTTTTAAGTTTCTTTTTTATATCCAAATTCAGATGATTACAATTCTGATGGAACAATAGCACAGGCACCTGCTCGTCAATATATTTTATTGTTTTATCAAGCAGCAAAAACCCGTCTAAAGAATCAACTGCAATAGCTTTGTAAGGAATTGACTTCATAAGTTTAATTAAATCTTCAATATTCCTTACAACCATGAGCTCAAAAAAATCATTTTGTCTCAAGGTATCATTAGTCAGATTTTCATTTTCAGTCAATACAAATATTTTACTTTTCATTTTACTTTTCATCATAATATAATACTAATATATTTGAATTCATAGTGCAAGCTTTTTTTTCATTTTTTTTATTTTACTTTTTTTAAGGCTGAAAATTCTATCTCAAGCCCGCATAAAAACTGAGTTTGATTTGTGTTACTAGACATATCTGTTAAATATGCTAAACTTAACTTTGCAGTTTTAAAAAGATTTACTGTGGTACCAAAGGTTAGTATATTCTGCGTTGTATCTCCATAAAATCCTTTTTGTGGGATTTCATTAAAAAACTCAGGATGAAAGCTTGAAACATCATTCCCACGATAATCATAAACTAAATATTCTCCTTCATATACAGAAGGTAAATGCATGAAACCTATCTTAAAATTAAAAGCTTTATATAATTTCTCTAAGCCAAATTTAAGAGAAACCTGATCATCAAAATAATCCGATACTTCACTATACCTTGTATAATCCATATCAAAACTAAATCTGATATCCTGAAGAGGTATTAATGAGATTCCTGAACTCAAAGTAGTAGGATGAACTGAATCAAAACTAATATATTTTTCTTGAAGAGTATTTTTTACTTTTGGCTTATAACTCCCTCCTAAACTTAAAATATTGCCCTCATATAAAATACCGACCTGAGGTATATACTTTGCTTCTGATAAATCTACCTTATCAACTCTACCTTCATTTTTATAATCGGTAAATGATTGTATCACAATATTATTATTTAAACCTACACTTAAATAACCCAATTGCTTGTTAAAGGTTAAGGTAAACTGATGTTCATTATAACTTGGATAGGTATCTACAATGCCCGTTCCATAAAGACTTCTTAAAAAAGAATTATACTCAATTGACCTTACTAAAGAATAGCTTAAACCTGTATGAAAATTATTATATGAACTTAATCCAATACCAAAAAAACCTAATGCTGAAGGTGAATGATATTCCTTTCTTGGTCTAGAAGTCGAATTATATGTGTTAAATTCTTTTTCTACATCTTTTATTAAAAGCTCAAAAGAAAAATGATTTTCATCACTCCTAAAAGCTGCAGGATTATAGATTGCAGAGTTAATTCCATCAGGAATAGCAATACCTGTATTACCCCTTGCTGCCATTGAAGCATTTAAATAATTTTTTGAATATTGGTCTTGAATTGGATTAAACAACTCCGGAACTTTTAAATCAGGAACATCAGCAAACAAAGACAAATAAAATGTAATCATTAAAAATATGATTACTAGTGCTTTAACACTTAAATTCTTCATTTAGTTACTCCTTTATAAATATTGTTTGATTACGATTAGGTCCAACTGAAATAATGTTTATCGGCAGATTCATTAATTTTTCAATTGTCTTGACATATTTTTGAGCATTTTGTGGCAATTCATTCCACTCTGTTATGGTAGAAATATCTTCTTTCCAGCCCGGTAATTCCATATAAACCGGCTCAACCTGATTCAATTTCGAAACTTGACACGGAAATTCCTCTGTTAAGACTCCATCAATTTTATATGCAACACATATCTTCAAAGCATCAAACCCGGTTAAAACATCCAAAAGAGTTAATGCAATTGTATCAATTCCATTTATCATTGCAGTGTATTTGGCTGCAACTAAATCAAACCAACCACAGCGTCTTGGTCGCCCGGTTGTAGAACCAAATTCATTACCCTGAATCCTGATTCTTTCACCTGTTGAATCATGAAGTTCGGTAGGGAACGGACCTGAGCCAACCCTGGAGATATAACTCTTATACACTCCTATATATTCGTCAATCCTTTTTGGAGAAAAACCGGTATAAGCAGAGATTCCGCCTGATAAAGTATGAGACGAAGTAACAAAAGGATAAGTTCCAAAATAAACATCAAGCAAAGTCCCTTGTGCTCCTTCAAATAAAATCTTCTTTCCGTCTTTAAACCAATTCTGAATATTATATGGAAGATTAATGACAAAAGGCTTCATTCTACAAGAAAAGTCTAATAAATCATTAATTAAAACATTGATTTCGCTCTCATTAAACTGTAAATTATGAAACTTGTACAAAAAGGCAATCTTCTCTTTAAGTATTACACTGTCATATAAATCAATTATTCTAATACCTATTCTGTTTACTGTATCCGAATAACATGGACCTATACCTCTTTTAGTAGTGCCAATTTTATTCTCTCCTGAAAGCTCTTCATTTTTCTCATCAAGTATTTTATGGATAGGCAAAACCAGAGATGCTCGCTCATCAATAAAAAATCTATTAGAGAAATCAATACCTTTATTAAACAAGGCTTTCATTTCTTTTTCTAGTTGAAACGGGTCAATTACAACCCCTGAAGATAAAGCACATATTTGATTTTTATGAAAAATTCCACTTGGGATTAGATGCATTACAAATTTTTCATTATCAAATTTTATTGTATGCCCTGCGTTACTCCCCCCCTGGAATCTAATTACAACATCTGTGTCAACAGCAAGCACATCTACAATTTTTGCTTTTGCTTCGTCTCCAAAAAGACATCCTAACACTGCTTTAACACTCATTTTATACTCCTGAATACATTAATGAACTAAAAATAATTTAATCAGTATAATTTGTCAACTAATTATCTTACTTTTTTCAAAAAACTGTATGTATAAGTACATTCATTTAAAATACTAAATATTTTAAAAAAAATATTGACATTACAAATTAAAATATCTAAACTCTAAGATATACAAAATGGAGGATAAAATGAAAAATGATGCTTATAATATATTGTTACTAATCTCAAAAAATAAGTTTCTATCTTTTATAATATGCTTTATAATATGTTTTTCCTCTTTATCTGCAGAAAACAGACTTGTAAAAATAGGTGTTTATGATAATGCCCCAAAGATTTTTATGTCTGAAAACAATCAAGCAGCAGGCATCTTTATTGATATCATTGAAGATATAGCTAAAAAAGAAAACTGGAAATTAGAATACATAAAAGGTACCTGGCAAGAATGTTTAAATAATCTTCAAAGTGGAACTATTGACTTAATGCCTGATGTGGCTTATACTGCCGAAAGATATAATATCTACTCATTTCATTCGATACCTGTTTTATCTTCGTGGTCACAGGTTTACACAAAAAAAGGACATCATATTCAATCCATTCTTGATTTAAATTTCAAAACAATCGCCGTTTTAGGAAGCTCAGTTCAACAACAAGCATTCATACATTTTACAGAAGGTTTTGAAATGCAATTTAATTTACTGGAATTCAATAGTTTTGAAGAAGCTTTTATTGCCGTTGCAAACAATCAAGCTGATGTTGCAGTAGCAAATAATTTATATGGACTCTTTCATGCAAAGCAAAATGGCTTAGAAGAAACCGGAGTTGTATTTAACCCATCAACTTTATTTTTTGCCACTTTAAAAAATAAAAACATCGATTTATTAGAGAAAATCGATTTACACCTTAACAGCATGAAAGAAAATAGACAATCAGCTTACTACCAAGCACTGCAAAAATGGATTTCGGAAGAAATAAGTTATCAATTCCCCTTATGGATTAAAATTTTTAGTTTAATTATCTTATTTTCATTGGTAGTAAGCATAATTTCGGGTATAATTCTAAAAAATCAAGTAAACTTACGCACAAAAGAATTAAAAAACAGTTATCTGGAAATGGAGAAAAAAGTTCAAATCAGAACTTCCGAACTAGCAAAAGCAATGGAAAAAGCACAACAAGCAGATAATTTAAAATCAGCATTTTTAGCTACAATGTCTCATGAACTAAGAACACCCTTAAACTCAATTATCGGTTTTACAGGAATACTAATCCAGGAATTGGCAGGTCCCTTAAATGATGAACAAAAAAAACAACTATCACTAGTTCAAAAAAGTTCCAGACATTTATTATCTTTAATCAATGATATTTTAGATATCTCAAAGATAGAGTCAGGTCAATTAAAACTCGATTATTCAGAATTTTGCCTTAAAGAATCAATAGAAAAAGTACTTAAAATTATCGAACCTCTTGCAACCAGAAAAGGCTTAATCATTAAATCAGATATTTCCGAAAAGATAAACACAATAAACTGTGACCAAAGAAGAATAGAACAAGTTCTGCTCAACCTCCTGAGTAATGCTGTTAAATTTACTGAAAAAGGTGAGATTAAAGTAACCTGTACATACAGCAATTACCTGTGTCACATTTCCATAAAAGACTCAGGTATAGGTATGGAAAAAGATGAATTAAACAAGCTGTTCATTCCTTTCAGTCAAGTAGACAAAGGCTTAGCACGAAAATATGAGGGTACGGGACTCGGTTTATCCATTTGCAAAAAGCTTGTTGAAAAAATGAAAGGAGAAATTAAAGTTATGAGTTCACACGGAAAAGGCAGCACTTTCTCTATACATATTCCATATACTAAGGAAGGTATTTATGAATAAGACTTTACTTGTTATTGAAGATAATCCCGACAATTTTTACTTAATGAAATTTCTTTTAGAAAAAAGTGGTTTTAACATTATCGGAGCCGAAAATGGCAAACTAGGTATAGAAATGGCAGTTCAATATTTACCTCGTGCAATTCTACTTGACATTCAGCTTCCTGAAATGGATGGATACTCAGTAGCTGTAGAATTAAAAAATAAAAAAGTCTTGGCAGGCATCCCGATAATTGTTGTTACTTCTTATGCCATGCCCGGCGATAAAGAAAAAGCCATTGAATCAGGTGCAGACGGATATATAGAAAAGCCAATCAGTCCTGAAACATTTGTTTCAGAAATTCTTGAATTTTTACCGGAAATAATGGAGAAATAAAATGAATATCCTTATAGTTGATGACATTGAAGTTAACCTTTATATGTTAAATACGCTTTTAACGGGTCATGGTCATAAAGTTTTTGACGCAGTTAACGGTGTTGATGCTTTAAACATATTAAATGAAGAAGAAATTGATTTAATTATCAGTGATATATTAATGCCTGTGATGGATGGTTTTAGTCTATGTATAGAAGTAAAAAAGCATCCTGAACACAAATTGATTCCTTTCATTTTTTATACAGCGACTTACACCGGACATAAAGATGAAGAATTTGCATTAAAACTAGGTGCAGATAAATTTATAGTAAAACCATGTGATCCTGAAATTATCATTGAAGCAATTAACATAATTACAAAAGAGAAAATACAGACAGATACATTTAGTAATCACAATCTGACTTCAAATGATAAAAATATTTACAAACTATATAATGAAAGACTAATTCATAAACTAGAAAACAAAATGCTCCAATTAGAAAATGAGTTAAAAACAAGAATTGAAACTGAGCAAACCCTTATTAGAAGCGAAACCTTACTTAATACAGTTCAAAAAATCACAAAGACTGGAGGCTGGGAATGGGATGTAATTAAAAGAAAGATATACTGGACTAAAGAAGTTTATAAAATTCATGGTATCGCCGAAGAAGAATATCAGTTTGAGGAAGGCGAAGGAATTATCAATAGAAGCCTTAACTGTTATGCCACCGAAGAGGATCAAAAAGCAATAACTAAAGCGTTCAATCAGTGCATTGATAATGCAATTCCTTATGAGTTACAATGTAAATTTATCTCAGAAAAGGGCGATAACTTATATATACAAACATGTGGGATACCGGTAATCGAAAATGGAAAAGTCGTTAAAGTGCATGGTTATATTATGGATTGTACCCAATCAGTCTTAAAACAATTAGATCAAGATAATCTAAAAGAACAGCTGATTCAATCTCAAAAACTAGAAGCCTTAGGTCAACTTGCCGGCGGTATAGCTCATGATTTCAATAATATCTTAAATATTATAATCGGATATAGCGAATTGATAATCAATACAGCACCTGAAGATTTTTCAAAAATTAAAGAAATTAACGAAATTCTCAAAGCAGGGAAAAAAGCAGCAAACCTTACTCATCAATTACTTTTATTTAGCAGAAAAAATAAAATTGAAACTGAGATTATAAATATAAACAATATTATCTTAGAGTGTAAAAGTATGTTATCAGTGCTTATTGGCTCAAACATTGAAATAAAAACTTTCTTAGATGATTATTTAGAATATATTGATGCTGATTCAAGTCAAATCTATCAAGTGCTAATGAATATTGTTCTAAACGCTCGAGATGCACTGCCAAATGGTGGAGAGATTATCATAGAAACTTCTAATTTTAAAGTCGAACCGGAACACTTAAAGCAATTCTTTAATCTAAGCATTGGTAACTTTGTTTTGCTAACTATAACCGATAACGGCATAGGGATGAATAAAGAAACCTTAGAAAAAATTTTTGAACCTTTCTTTACCACTAAAGATGAGGGTAAAGGTACAGGACTTGGATTATCAACAGTATATGGCATTATTAACAGATATAATGGTAAGGTTTATGTGTCTAGTGAGCTTAACATTGGCACAACTTTTAAAATATTTTTCCCAACGACTAAACAACCTTCAACAAAAAATTAACTTAAAAAGCATAACCGGTTCTTTTTTTTATTATTAGAATAAAATAATTTCGCAAAAAATAGTGCAAACAATTTTGCCTGCACTATACAATATTAGTTTTTATTTATAAATCATTTATTAATATTTTTTAAGCGGGTCAAGCCATCCAAAAGCATTAAAAGGTAATTCACCAAAAGAATAACTCAAACCAAGATTAAACATCATACCTCCTAATCTAAGGTCAGGATATTTTCTTGCCACCTCCGTGCTATTCAAATCAACTATGGTTTCATCATTAAATTCAAGACTTACACCTGTTGGTTTTAAGCCAAGTTTATAATCAGCACCCATATGTAGAAGTAAGTCCGGAGTTATCATATAATTATAATTTATACCACTTTTTAAACCCCATGCATTAATAGTATATTTAAAATCAAAGGCAATATATTCTCCTGACATTACAAGTCTGTCATATCCAAATTTAGCATTTATATTTAGACTGTTTCTATAAAACCAAAACTTTTTGCTTAATCCGCCATAAACACCAAGTGTATATACAAAAGAATTTGTTACTTCGCTTTCATAACTGGCAAAAGGTACTCCAAATGAAGATTCTAGTTCTAAAAATGTCTGAGAACTGCCCACTATAGGAGCAAGGTTATAGGCAAATTCTAAGCCTGCATATACTTGTTCTGTAGCATCTTCTTTAAGTAATTGTTTTGGTCCATCCCATTCAAGAAAGTTTGTGTACTCTTTAGGTATATCCATACCGGTCTGATATCCTGCAATAAATCTAATGTCTATTCCAAGTCGTGGATGTTCTTGAAGGGTAGTACCGACACTTGCTCTATCACCCATATATTGTTTAAAAAGAGAGAATTCTTCCGGATTATCAATATTATTAGCAGTTTTTTTAACTCTGGTAAAGCCTATTCTTTTTGATTTAATCTCACCTGAAGAGGTTTCGTATTGTTCAACAAGAAAATATCCGTCATCAAGATGTAAACCTTCTCTTTTCCCGATTGGAGCACCATATACTCTGCCCGGTCTTGTTTCCATAATCTGTCCGGTAACATTGAACTCTTCTATTTCTTTAGTCTTAACAGAAAGGTTTTTTGCCCAAGCCTGTAATGCATCATATTGTGCATACATCTCTTCTGTTACTCTATAAACATCATTTCCCCAGCGGAAACGAGTATAATCAGCTCTCATACCCATAACCTGTTTAGGGTTTTTATCAGCAAACCCTCTTGCAGAGGTTGAAGAAGCCACTCTTAGCTCCATATCAACTTTGCCATCAGGACTAATCTTTACCTGATACCAGATTATACCGCCTTCTATCTCTACATATATTTCATCTCCATCTCTTTTTAGTTGATATTTGGTGATATAAGGTAGATAAACATAAGCTGAGTTCATTAATCTTTCTAATTCATTTACAGTCAAGCCCATAGATTGACCCTTAGAGCCGGCAAAAGTTGCTTTCCAAGATTCGTCTTTTAAATCCCGTAGTCTGTTTAATTGAAGTGTAGGATCCTCTAATAGTTCTTTTATCTGAGACCCAATTGTTTGATTTAACACTTGAGCCAAAGCTTCAGGTGTAATATTATTTAAAGCATTTGCTTGTCTTCTGAAATCATCTAATAAGGGTTTTGGAATTTCATTATAATCAAATCGTGGTAACTCAATATAAAATTCTACCATTTTAGAAAAGAAATCGTAAGGGAATTGATTTACGCCTGAAAAAGCATTTGGTCCGATCCAAACTGATTCAACAGAACTTATAGATTTTCGTTCATAATCTCCCTGTGTTGCAAACATAGGAAGTATTATCATCAAAACTAGAATGATTATAATAAATCTTTTCATATTATCCTCCAAGTATATTTTTCTAAGTAAAAATTATTGTATTTATTTAATATGTCAAGACTTTTTTGTCTAAAACTAATTATATTTCAAAAGAACTTTCAGTGCTTAAGTTTCTGACTTTAGTTTTTGATGTTTTTAAATACAAATCAAGTCTATTTATATAATTATCAATTCGTACATTTTGCTCAGAAAGTTTAAAATGTCCTTCATTTTGAAAAGAGAATCTTATTGCATCAATAGTATCAGCAACTAGAAAATAATACTTCTTAACTAAATCGGTTATATGCAGAAAATCTTGCATTGTAAGCTCTTGATCACAAGCATTATTATATGCAGAAATATACCATTCTTCATATTTATCAGTAAAAGCTAAAGGAGGAATACCGTTTGTCAAACTTACAAAATCTAGACCAATAGGTCCTCGAGTGAGACATTCCCAGTCAATAACTAATGGTTTTCCTATATCATTAAAGCCAATATTTGCAAAATAAAAATCACCATGATGAAGGGTAAAAGGTACTCCTTGAAATACCTTTTCAATCTCTGTTGATTCATATATTTTTCTCCACTTTTCATATCTTGAGTTACCAATGTGATTTATTAGTTTAGCAGAGCCGGGTAAAAACCAAGGCCAATCAGTAGTAATCAAATTAATTTCTTCTTCGCTTAATTGTCTGTTAAACATTCTTTTAATTATATCAAATGTACTCAAATAGTTTTGAGCATACTCAAAATTCATATTTTGCATTCTGGCATCTTTTATTGCAAGCCTGGTAATCAAACCCTTCATTTGATCTATTGAAGGTAAAATCGGAGGTCCAAAACTTTTTAAATCCTGTACACATTCTGACATAAATATTTGTTTTTTTTCATTACATGTACTTATTACAGGAATTACAAAGAAGCGCTCAAAAGCTTTTCTTAAATCTGATTCTAAAAATCTTAACTCTCTGTAATTATTGTCTTGTGTAAACAACATTGATACATCTTTTACTGGTAACTGTTTTTCTATAATTACAAGTTCTGAAATCTTATCTTTATCTTTGTATTTTACTACATGTTTAAAAAACTTTTTTCTACCATATTTTACAAATTTAAAAGGTTCTTTTTGAGTAGTCACTTTTATTATGTCAACATCACGCCCTATAACCTTCGTAATTGCAGTTGATAAAGATTCTTGCATTATACCCTCTCATATCTAAATTCACAAATACAATTTTTTATAGTATAACATTTATTGTCAACCACTTTTTATTTTTAACACACATATAAACTAAAAAAGACCGGATACAATACCCGGTCAAATAACTCTTGTTTAGAAACTTATCGGATATCTAATCTATTTAATTTAAATATATTTAAGCTTAAAAACAAAAGATTCAAAATCAAGATAGGAATCAATTTAACTAATATCATTAGTAATTTTTTATAATTATCATCAGTTTCGATTTCTGTCATTAAAAGTAAGTCAGTATGAGCAAAGACTTCATTAGAGAATGGGTAAATACCATTATGCATAGTAGCGTATTTGTCAGTACTTGCCCAACTGTAAAACAGATGCAGGCTGTTTGGGTCTTTTCTGTCTTGTTCTATCATTAAATTTTTAATCTCTGTCATCTTTCTTCTTATAGTATTATGTTGATGGTTTAACAGATAAAAGCCTTGGTCAAAGATGATTTCACCTATTTTTTCTAATTGTCCGAAGGGTGAAATATTGGCAATCATATTTATTGTTTTAATCTGCTTAAGATTATCACTAATTTCTTTTAAGGAAGCAGAATTTGCCTTTTCCTCTACATCATAAACAGCAGCAGCCCGTAAACCATCCTCCAATGAACCATTACCCCCTACTTGTGAGTCATATTTTTTAACCCATTCAGTCCATTCATTAGACCAAATAGAGTAATAATCCTGACTATATTCAACACTTGTCTTTAAAGGAGAGATGATTTTCCCAAAAATATTAGCTGACTGAGGTATAATAATAACAAATAGTAACCAAATAAAGATAACCATCACTATGTTGCTTCTGTTGTTTTTTGACATTGAAATAAATATCCCTAATAGTATAAAAAAAGAAGCAAATAAGGTTGAAATTGCATAGACTAGTATAAAATTAAGTATGGCAGTATTGCTCCATATACTGGTCAGGACAAAAAATAATAACATAGATATTACACATGCCGGCACAGTAATAATTAAATACAAGATCATATAACTTATATATTTATGCCAAAAGAACACTTGTCTTTTAAAACCATATACTGACAATAACCTGAGAGTCCCGGCTCTCTTTTCTTTAGACATCGCCTCAAAACTCATAATCAGCATAATAAAGCTGGTCAAAACTCCTAATATAAAAAACCAGTTCAGTTTAAAGACTTCTTTATTTGAGCCTCCAAGCTGTATATGATGTGGATTAAAAAAATCAACCTTGTTTGTAAGCATATCAGGATAGCTGTCATAAGTATTAAAAAGTATTGCAGAACCGGGTTTGTTTAACAAAAACAAAGAGTGATTAGACAACATCTCAATCATTTTTGTATAATATCCATCCCGAACTCTTCCTTGAAAGTCATTTACCTGAGACTGATAAAGTTCAAACTTGTTTTGATAATTTATAGCACTGCTTACAGAAGACAGAATAAATAATAAAGCAAGAATAGTAAAGAAAATCTGAAACTTTAAATCTTTAAGCATTAACCTAATATCTTTTAGTAATAAATCTTTATTCATGATCATCTCCTATCTTAAATCGTATTTCATAAACTTTTTCCAGGTTAAAAGCCACAATACAAGAATCATTGTGACCATTGAAAACAACAAGGAGTAAATTCTATTAAATATGTCAACAAAGCTTAATTCCCTTTGTTGATATTTTTGGATGTTAGGTATTTTCATCTCATACAGCTCTGCACTCATTTGAAGAGGATGTGCATATAAACGCCAGTATTCAGCCCAACCATGCTCGGGGTTTTCTTTTATATAATCTTCAAAACTCATCGGAGTATATTCTTTTTTATACTTAGCAAAATAGTCATATCCGAAGTACCAACCTTCAGTCACACCTAAATTAACTAAGTCATCCCTTACTTTTCTGCCGTCATGCAAAAACTGCAAATAATCAGCTCTTGAATTCCCTGCAATCCTCATACTAATATTATCTAACACAATTAAAGGATTAAAAAAAAAGAATAAACTTTTTACATTATCAACAAAAATCTGTTTCCTGATATACTCGTCTCTAGCCTGTTCAGTTTCTCTGACAGCCGGATAATAGCTATCATAAAGATAATGATGAAATCTATAATGTGTGTCATAAGTGCGTTGTTCTCCCCAAACAAAGACATTTAAATCATAATTATTCCACATAAAATGCCCTACTTTATTTAAGTTAGCTTCATCAGGCACCTCTTGATGATATACTCTTTTAGCGTCATCAAGTTTTACTGCAGCAATGTTTTTAAGTTCTGTAAGCTTATCGTTATACAGTTTTGGAGAAATAATATATTCCCATGTAACCGGGCAAATTATACTTAAGAATATCCAGACTAGTAAACAATAAACCAATGAACGGCTTGGCTTTGCACTTAACACAGATAAATATATGCCTAGTAAACTAAAGAAAAAAATAAATAAGGCAATAACAAACCAATAAAAGAAAAAACTTAAGAAAAAGGTAGAGGTTAGAATATTACCAAATAAGCCGGTTATAACAAATAAACTCAATAAATATGGTAATGAAAATGCAAAAAATACAAAGAAAAATATACCTAATATCTTTTTTAATATAAAGCTTTGTCTTTTTATTGGCCAGGTCATGAGGATGCGTAAGGTACCTGTTTCTTTTTCTCCATTAACGCTATCATAAGCTATCAGTAAGATAAATAAAGACAGAAAAAAGCTTACCAAAAAACTAATATCCAACAGATTGTTTTCAGTATAGATATTGTTCTTTTCCTGATTTAAAGAACTAGTATTTAAAATATACTGAATATACTGAATATTTATCACTCTGGGAAAAGTTAGTCCATTATTATAAATCGAAAAAACAAGAGGTTGTTTAATAGCTCGTGGGTTTAAAAAACTATAATTAGCGGCTGTATTAAGTGCTTGTTCTGTTTGCTCAACATCTTGTATGTATTGGTTTAACTGCTTCTTGTAGTCAATAGTTCTTACAGTAAAAACAGAAGCAAATAAAAGGATAAATAGTATAACTGTCCAATATATCCTTTTGCTTTTTAATAGATTTAGTATCTCATGTTTGATAAAAGCTTGCATTATCATTTAAGCCTCCTTAAAAATGTTATATATATCATTGACTGTATCATCGCAGGACTCCGGACGGCTCGTCTCGACAGTCTTGAAACTGGTACCGAGACGGCTCGTCTGGGCAGTCTTGAAGCTGGTACCGAGACGGCTCGTCTCGACAGTCTTGAAACTGGTACCGAGACGGCTCGTCTCGACAATATTTAAAAAATCTAAATCGCTTACCTTATAGCCAAGATAACTGACCGGACGAATCCTTTGTTTTCTGTGTTGTTTGACCAGACGAGCCGTCTGGTTACCAAGTTGTTTGGTGGATTGAGCAGTCTTGAAACTGGTACCGAGACGGCTCGTCTCGACAATATTTAAAAAATCTAAATCGCTTACCTTATAGCCAAGATAACTGACCGGACGAATCGTTTGTTTTCTTTGTTGTTTGACCGGACGAGCCGTCCGGTTGCCATGTTGTTTGACCGGACGAATCGTTTGTTTTCTTTGTTGTTTGACCAGACGAGCCGTCTGGTTTCCAATTTCTTTGGCGAGATGAGTCTTGCCGGAACCCTGACGGCTCGTCAGGGCAAAGTAAACATAACCTATGTCACACTTATACATAATCAGGCTCATCTTTACCATACCAGAACTTTTTATTTTCAATTTTAAAAAAATCAACAACACTACTAAATTGCCATTCTTTTGCACTTTCAACTAATTTTGCTTTTACAGGATTATTATGAATATACTCTACACATCTCCAATACTCATCCTCATTTCTTAGATATCTATCCCAATAACCTTTATACCATATATTTCTACTATTTAGAATATCATTTAAAACTTTAACATTCGGTTGATACAAACCTTTTTTTTCAAATAAAATGTTTGATTGTTTTAATATTATTTTTGATGTATAAGATTTCCAACTTTTTACAATATCTCCTATATTATCGTTCATTTGCTTGATTAAAATATGTATATGATTTGGCATGATAACCCAAGAGATAAGCTCATATTTTATCAAATTATGAAATTTTAGATTAGTGATTATTAAATCTGCAATATTTGGATGAATTAAAAATGATGCCCCATATCCTTTGTCTGAATATTTTTCTACAAGCTTGATTCTTTCTGTTGTTTTTTTATCTTCATCAAATAGACTTATATCTTGTTTTATTTTTTCAACTATGTTATGCGGTAAACTATCTGATAGTCTGTATGTTATAAATTGTAAATGATTATTTGCATTGATATGTGGTATTTTACTGTGTAACATTGATGGTATTACCTTTTTTGACCGGACGAGCCGTCCGGTTTCCATGTTGATTGCCCGGACGAGCCGTCTGGTTACCAAGTTGTTTGGTGGATTGAGCAGTCTTGAGGCTGGTACCGAGACGGCTCG
>CAZJNG010000004.1:0-19978 GCA_964547265.1 uncultured Candidatus Cloacimonadota bacterium
TGTAACTCTTTCAGCATTTTTATTCCATTGTGTTATTTTTAAATTCTCATCCATTGCAATAATTATTGATGGCATACAATTAATAATGCTCTGAAGATAATCCTTTAAAAAATCAATCTCCTTTATCGAGTTTAAAGTTTGCTTATGCATGTGTAAATAACTGTCAATAATTGATGTAAACTCATCATCATAATCGTATTGTAATTCCTGTTTTGTAAATCTTTCAGGGGATAGTAAAATATTTTTTACAGCTTTAAATTTATCCTTAAGAATACTTTTGATTATAAACAATGATAAAATTAGTACAACACTTAAAATTACTAAGATATATCTGATTTTTTTGTTATTTCGTATCTGCATATAGATAATCTTTGATTCATTTTTTGAGATTACATTATGGATTTTTTCAATGTTATGAATAACTAATCTTATATTATCAAAAGAATTATTAATTTTGTTTATTGTAATTATTAATTTGTCATTATCTGGTTTTTTATCAGATAATATATCTTGGTAATTCCGTAAATGAACTTTAAGTAAAGATAATTCATCTTTTAAATTATTAAAATCATTTCCGTAATCTTTATAAATACATTGGTCACCTCTGGAAAATCTATACATTCGATTAAGATTTTTTATGTAATTATCAAATTTATAATCACTCACTTTTTCATGATTTAAAAAATAATAATTCTTGAAATCATTTTCCATTGAATCATAAATATTAATGATCTTTACAAAAATCTCTTTGATTTCAAAATGAGTCAACATAGTTGTTACAGACTTATTCATTCTTGAAAAACTTATCACATCCAAAACAACATAAAATATGATTAGAAATGTACTTACTATTAGCACACTAGAAATTACAGTATTTAATTTTCCCTTATATACTTTTAACATAGCAATGATTAAAACTCCATTTTGAATTTGTATATTTCTTTTTATTATTTTAGCAAATATTGTCAAGCTGTAAATTCATTATTGAGCTTTTTATTTTTTTACACGAAACAACAATAGAGTTATATTTTACTAGAGAAATAGAGTTATTTTCATATTTTTATAAATTATAATTGACAAATATGTTACTCTTTATTTATTTTGTAATTGTTGATAAATGAGTTATAGAAGGATAAATGATTAAAAATGAAGATTAAAAAGTTCATAGCACCTTCAATGCAAGAAGCATTAAAGCAGATTAAAAAAGAATTTGGTGATGATGCTATCATACTAAGCAATAAAAGCATTGAAGATAAAAATCATCCCGAATGGAAACATGCTGTTGAAGTTACTGCAGCAATTGATAAAAAAGAAGAAAGTGTTGAAACAAAATCAGCATTTAACTCTTATGTACAAAAATCCTCAATACAAACAGCTCAATCAAATAATGTCATCCAATCTCAACTTAATAGCCTAACTAAAGATGTCGAATATTTAAGAGAAAGGATGGACTTTTTAATCAATCAAATAAAGTATGACCACATGCCCCATATTCCCAAAAACTTACAAAATCTCCTTAAATTATTAAACAATAACGGAGTTAATTTAACTCTGGCTAATTCATTTATCGAAGATATCTTCAGCTCTCTAAAAGGTGAAGAATTATTAGAAGAAGACTTAGTATTTAATAAGTTGCTTTCTAAGATTAAGCATAATTTACAGATTACAGGACCCATAAAATTTAACCAAAACCACCCGACAATAGTTCTGCTGATGGGACCTACAGGTACAGGTAAAACTACCACAATCGCCAAATTAGCCGCACTTTATAAATTTACTTATTCCAGAAAAGTTGCCTTAATATCAGCTGACAGTTTTAGAATTGCAGCTATGGAACAACTTAAAACATTTGCAGAAATAGCAAAAATCCCTTTTACTCCTGTTTACAATAACAATGACTTGATAGATAAAATTAAAACTATGCAAAAGTATGAATTAATTCTAATAGATACTGCCGGATTAAACTCCCGAAACATGAAACAAATGGTTGG
Organism: uncultured Candidatus Cloacimonadota bacterium; assembly: GCA_964547265.1. GTDB lineage: Bacteria > Cloacimonadota > Cloacimonadia > Cloacimonadales > WRIO01 > JALNXV01. The sequence continues at coordinate 1,992 of CAZJNG010000004.1, forward strand.
ATTAAAAGAAACCATTCGTATTGCAAAAGCTGACGAAATATACCTAACTTTAAGCTTAACAACAAAATACTCAGACATTTCTGACAATATTAAAAGCTTTGGGATGATTCCTTATCATGGAATTATTTTGACAAAACTTGATGAAACACTAGGTATGGGTGACATTCTCAATATGGCAGTTGAACATGAAAAACCTTTTTCATACATTACATTTGGTCAGGATATACCTGAAGATATTAGTCTCGCAAATAGAAATGAAATAGCTCAAATTATTTTAAGAGGGAAATATGGAAAACAATAACCAATCAAAAAACTTAAAAAGCTTCATTCAGGGAGATAAAAATAAAAAAGTTAAATTAGCAAAACTGATAGCAATTACCAGCGGCAAAGGTGGAGTCGGAAAAACAAACTTTATACTTAATTTAGCAATAGCTATGGCAATCAGAGGCAAAAAAATATTATTGATAGATGCTGATATGAACCTTTCAAATATTGATGTTTTACTGGGAATCTATCCTCAATATACGCTTTCAAACCTGATGGATGAGTTAATTTCTGTTGAACAACTCTTAGTTGAGGGTCCCAGAGGAATAAAAATTTTACCTGCATCCTCAGGCGATATTGCCGTAATGCAAAATCAAAAACAATACCAACAAGCTCTGATTCAAGTCTATATGGATTTAAGGACTGATTTTGATTATATCCTTATTGACACAGGTGCAGGAATTTCAGATTATACTATAGATTTTGTCTTATCAGCTGATAAAATTGTTGTAATTACTACTCCGGAACCAACAGCTATAACAGACGCTTATGCTATGATCAAAGTTCTGTTTTACAGGACTAAGTTTCCAAACATCTCTTTAGTTGTGAACATGGCTCAAACTGAAGATGAAGCTAAAAATATTTATAATAAAATAAATTTAATTGTTCAGCACTTCCTTAATAAAAGCATAGGTAGTCTAGGTTTCATTCCTCTGGATAAAAACATTAAAGAGGCTGTTAATGATCAGGTGCCTTTAATAATTAAAAGACCTCGTTCAATTGCATCAGCAAGTATTCATAATATTGGCATTAGTATCTTAAAAGAAGACAAAGAATAAATTTCAAAATTAAAGAGAGACTGATTCCAGTCTCTCTTTTTTATTTTAATGATTAAATTCTGAATTGCTTTAATAAATTGTCAATTTCTTGAACAAGTCCATCTAACTTTTGAGAAGCTTTTTCCACACTATTTGATTGGTTTGCAGTTTCTTCTGCTGATTGATTTATATCTGTGAGGTTACTTGAAATCTCATTAATACCTAGATTTATTTCTGTAATATTTTTAGCTATCTCATCAACGCCGGTACTGACTTCTTCCGAATTTTGAGCTACAGTATTAGCTACAATTGATGCTTCAGAAATATTTCTGGCAATTTCATTGATACCTTGACCTGCTTCAAGGATATTTCTGTTAGCTGTTTCTGCAGAAGTACCTATTTTTTCTGTAAATGAGTAAACTTCTTTAGAGTTATCAGCTGCTTTTGAAATAGATTTTGATATTTCCATAACAGTAGCACTTTGTTCTTCTACTGTTGCTGCAATTGTAGAGTTGATTTCATTTAGTTCTGTAATAATCTTTTGAACTTCATTTAATGAATCTACTGTTACATTAGTAGAATTTTGCATTTCAGATATTCTAGATTGTATTTTACCGGTTGCATCTGCGGTTTGTTTTGCTAAAGTCTTTACTTCATTTGCAACGACAGCAAAGCCTTTACCAGCATCACCTGCACTAGCTGCTTCAATTGTTGCATTAAGAGCAAGCATATTAGTTTGGTCGGCAATATCATTTATAATTTTAATTACGCCACCAATCTCTTTTGCATTTTGTTTTAATCCTTCCATGATTTGAGCAGTATTCTTTGCTTGTAAATCTGCTTTATCAGAAATTTCTTTTGCTTTGTTAGTTATTTTTGCTACTTCACTCAAAGAAACACTCATTTCTTCTACTGCAGAAGCTGAGTTATTAGTATTATCGGTTACTCCTTCGATTTTAACAATAATATCTTTTATGTTATCTGAAATACTTTTTACAGCATGAACAATAGATTCTACATTAACAGATGCTTGTTCTGCACTAGCTGCAACAGTGTTAATATTTGAAGACATTTGAACAGCGGCAGTTGCGACAGTTCTGACGCTATTTGCAGCCTGTTCGGTAGAAGAAGCAATAGTGTTTGAACTTGCACTTATTTCTTCAGAAGCAATAACAGCGGTTTGTGTTTTTTCAGACATACTATTTGATGTATTTGCAGTTTGAGAGCTTATAAATAATAAATCAGCAGCTGATTTTGATATTTCTATAGCATTATCATTTAAGCTTTTCACCATTTGTTGTAATTTCTCGGTGAATCTATTGAAATAGATAGCCATTTGGCCAAGTTCATCATTGCTTGAGATTAATATTCTTTTAGTTAGATCTCCTTCACCTTCTGAGATATCTTTAAGCATAAACACAATTTTATTAATAGATGCAATTATTGATTTACTTATCAGGAAGGCAACAATAATTCCAATTATTAAGAACACTGAAGACATGAGAAAAATAGTCCATCTTAATCTATATATGTCTTCAAATACATCATCTTTCATTGCTCCAACAGCTAGAGACCAGTTAGTACCGGGAATAGGAGCGTAACCGAAATATCTATCATAACCTAGGAAAGGATATTCATCAAAACCTGTTTCTCCGTTAATCATTTTTTTAAACATATTTGCTAAATTTATATACTGAGCATCCTTTTTACTTTCTTCGATAAAATTTCTTTGCTCGAGTACAAAATCTCTGTTATCATGAGCTATAAGAGTTCCTTTACCGTCGATAACATAAGAATAACCTCTAGCACCATATCTGATGTTATCAGTTATATCGCTAAGCAATGTGGCACTTAGTCTTGCAATTAAAACCTGACTTACTTGATTATTCTGATTGTAAACTGGAGTTGCAAGCATTATAACAGGAGCATTTATTACACGGCTAATCAATACATTGGAAAATACAGTTTCTCCATTAAAAGCTTTTTGTACATAATCTCTATCTCCGAGAGAAGCAGTACTATCATCAGTATATTTCGCCTGACCATTTCTTTCTACAATACCAATACCTAAATATCCAAGTCTTGAAATTTCATTAATTAGAGCAGGTTTTTGTTGATTCTCCCAATCCATTGAACGAATTACATGTCTGTTTGCTATTCATTGTATTGATAATACTCTGTTATCAAGTTGACTTCTTATAAGCCTTCCTCCTTCAGTAGCCATTGTAGGGATATTCTGTTGAATCTGAGAGACAACAATATTTGATACAGATATTGCAGAAATCAATCCCAAACCTAGACAAACGATAATCAGAATTGCAAGATATCCTCCAATAATCTTCTTCTTTAAAGTTAATTCTTTAAAACTCATAAAACGCTCCTTCTTTTTTTTTATTTATTTACTCTGAACTGAAACAAAAAACTCTTTTAATAAAAGAGAATAAATGATATACCATATATAATGCACCAAAAATTTTAAGAATGATACCTATAAAAAACAAATCGATTACATATTGCATATTATTAATAATAAGAATGTTAATCGGACTAATTGCAAAGACAGGTTTAAAGCTTGCGAATATAAAAAATAAAACCGTAAATGATATCAAATACAAATCAAACAATAAAGATTCAGGTATTTCATGAAAAAATGAATAATCAAGTAACGAATGACACTTTTCTGCCCAGACATGAATAATGTGCCAGAGAATATCAATTAAAATCAGAATAGAAAAAAACAGCAATAAAATGAAACATGTCTTTTCAGCACGATATGTACATGTTGCTGTAAGAGATAGTGCAAGCAAAGAAGCTCTTATATAAAAACCGACAACTCTGAAGATTAAAGAAATTCTGTAAATCTTTAAAAAAGCGAATAGGTATGTTATCGGAAACATTATCAAATAATTCCATACCAAGTTAAATGCAAATATTGTTATACCAGCCAATGCAAAATAATGCCATAAGTGCATTAGATTCATCTAATTCTCCTTGTTATTGTTTTCATTAGGCTCATTATTTTACCTGATAATTAAACAACACGGCTGAAAGCTCATTTTTAATATTAATCTCACTGTTAAAAATTGCTTCAGTAACAAAAGAAATTAATGGGAGGGGTAATTGTAAGCCGGTAAATTTTTTAACCGTTTTAGCCATAGAAACTCCTTCTACTTCCATACCGACAAGTTCTAATGCCTTTTCAGTACTGTGTCCTTGAGCTAAATATTTACCGAACTTTCTATTTCTGCTATTTTCAGATAAACAGGTAGTAATCAAATCTCCCATACCGGAGATACCATAGATTGTTTTACTGTTTACACAAAGAAAATCTGCTAGTGAGTGAAATTCCATTAATCCATAAGTCATAATAAGTCCAAAAACATTAGTTTTATAACCCAATCCGTCTGCAATACCTATTGCTATGGCAATCAATCCTTTAAGAGATGAAGCCAGCTCTATGCCTTTTACATCTGTACTGAATTCATAAAACAAAAGATTGTTTGACAACACTTGTTTTAAATAAAATAGAAGTTCAATATCTTTTGAAGCTAAAATAGCTTTAGCCGGTAGTCCTTCTGCTAATTCTCGTGCTATTGTAGGTCCTGATAAATTTGCAAATCGAACTTGAGGTAATATATCAGAAATTATCTCTCCAATAGTTTTTAAATTCTCTTGTTTAACACCTTTTGAGGCATTGACTAAAATAAATTTCTCATAAGAACTTGTTCTAAACTCTATAGCAAGTTCTGTAATTTTCCTTGAAGGAATAACTACAACGACCACATCATTTTCTTCGATTGTTGAAGAAAATTTTGGTTCAGCATATATGTTATCTGACAGTTTTACACCGGGAAGAAACTGTTTATTTTCTTTATATCTATTTATATCATCGGCTTCAGTCTGAGTTAAAGTCCAAAGTCTTACTGCTTGGTTTTGAGCAAAAAGATTGGCTAAAACTGTTCCCCAGTTTCCGGCTCCAATAACTATTATTTTCATTTCAACCTCACTAAATCTATAATAATCTAAATTATTAGAAACGATAAAATATTGTCAATACAAAAATTGTATTTTTTAATAAAATTTTTAAAGACTGTCCTAAATCAAATAAAACTGATATATAGATAATAAAAGAAAAACCTCATTATGAGAAATAGATAAGTATTTACTTAATTTATATAACTTATTACAATTGAATAAATTAAAATCACTTCTTATCGTTCGTTTTTACTATAGCAACAACTCATCCATGCATCTATTGACGAACTACTAAAACACCGGTGACCTCCAGGTTGGTTTTCCCTCTTGGAGGTCCCTTATTAGATACTTGAACATTATTATTGAAAATCAACAATTAAGGTTATGATTCTACACGGGAAGAAATATTTAAAAACCTGAATTATTTAATAAATAAATAGTGCCAATAGTATTAATTAATAAAATTTTCATTTTTTCCTTTACAATTAGTTAAGCTTCATATTATTTGAATTTAGGAGTAACAGTATGCAAAAAAGATGGGAAATAAATCCTGTAATCTCAAAAGAAGAAAAAGAAAAGACTAAAACACTGGCTTCGGAAATTAAATGCCCTGTTTTAGTTGCAGAACTCTTATTGAAAAAGAATTTATTGGATAACGATGATATGAGTTCTTTTTTCAACCCGTCTTTAAAACAATTACATGATCCTTTTTTATTTCAGGACATGAAAATCGCTGTTGACAGAATCTTACAAGCAGTTGATGCCGGAGAAAAAATCACAATTTACGGAGATTATGATGTCGATGGTACAACAGCAACTGCACTCCTATATCTGGGACTAAAAAGAATAAATGCAGTAGTGGATTATTATATCCCTCACAGAATGATTGATGGCTACGGATTATCTTTGAGTGGTTTAGAACAACTCAGAGATAATGGAACTTCACTTATTATCAGTGTTGACTGTGGTATTAATGCTCTTGATGAGATTGAAGCTATCAACCAAATGGGCATGCAAATAATTATTACTGACCATCATAATTCTAAACAAATATTGCCTGAAGCTTTTGCAATTATTAACCCCAAACTCGAACACAGTAAATATCCTTTCAAAGATCTGGCAGGTGTTGGAGTTGCTTATAAATTATTAATGGCAATTTATCAAAAAATCGGCATGCATGATTCTGACAATAAAGAAAAATTTCTAGACTTGGTAGCAGTTGGAACGATTGCTGATATTGTCTCTTTAACTGACGAAAATAGAGTTTTTGCCAGTATTGGATTACAACGCTTAGCTTTAAGAAAGAATTTTGGACTCAATGCTCTTATGAACATTGCTAATCTCGGTCAAAAAATTCCTGATGCTAATGATGTTGTCTTTGGATTAGCACCCAGAATAAATGCTGCAGGTAGAATGGGTAGTGCTATGAGAGCGGTTGAACTACTCATTTCTAATGACGAGATAAAAAGCAGAGAATTAGCTGAAATCATAGAAAGAGAAAATTCACTCAGACAACAAATAGATCAAAAAACTTACCAAGAAGCTTGCGAAATTATCGGGAAAAAATATAAAAATATCGAAGCAACTTCTTGCATTGTAATATCTTCTGACAACTGGCATCCGGGCGTTATCGGCATTGTGGCATCAAAACTAATTGAAAAATATTATAGACCAACTATCATGATTTCTTACAGTGAAGGACTGGGTAGCGGTTCAGGGAGAAGCGTTAATGAATTTGATCTTTTTAAAGCTTTAGAGCACTCTGAAGACCTGCTCGAAAGCTACGGTGGCCATAAATATGCAGTCGGATTAACAATTCTACCCGAATATATTGATACATTTGAAAACAGATTAACAAGATACATAAAGAAAAATATTGATATTGCTCAGTTAAAACCCCCTTTATATATAGATAGAAAATTAGAATTATATGAGATAACTCTAAAACTCATGGAATGGCTTAATCGGTTCGCACCCTTTGGATTAGGTAATAATATGCCTATTTTTTATACTGAACAGGTAATGGTAATGGGCTACCCCTATAATGTCGGGAAAAATCATCTTAAACTTAAAGTATGTAAAGATGGTTGCGAACTTGACCTGATAGGATTTAATCTAGGTGATTATTTACCTTTATTAAAAAATAATTCCATTTTAGATATAGCTTATACACTTGAATTAATCAACTGGCAAGGCAAAACTGCCATACAAGGTAATTTAAAAGACTTACATTTAAATGTATAAATCTATATACAAAATAATAATTTTATTCTACCTTTCATTAGTATTTATTTCATGCTCTATCAATAACCTGTCGGAAAGAAGAAGAATAAGAAATCTTGTCATGATTGACAGCCTAAGAGTTGACTTTAATTTTGATAAAGCATGTTATTCCCACACAGATAGGATATTTTATTTATTAAACACCAATTCAAACGAAATCTATATTTATAATAAATCCGGTCTTATTAATACAATAGGCAAACCCGGTTTCGAAAAAGAAAACTTCCGTAAGTTATCAGATATTACCATTGGAATCGATGGACATTTGTATGCCCTTGATTCATTTGAAAAATCAATCAAAAAATTCAATAAAGATGGCGTTTTCCTGACACAAATAAACTTAGACAATGTCATCTCACCTGAAAAGTTTGCTTTTACAAATTACGGTTCTTTACTAATTTTTGATGCACATAGAAAAGAAATACTCTACCTTGATGCTTTTGATTTCAAAACTAAATTTACCTTTGGCAAGTTTCAAATAGAAAAAGCAGAATTTATTGTTATTAATGGTTCTTATCTCAGTGTTTATGATTTAACTAATCATGAAACACTGATTTTTAGTATTAACGGTCAATTTGAAAACAGTATGCCATTTAAAGGGATTAATGATTCATACAATAACCTGATAACATTAAAAGATAATTCTATTGTAGTCTATAAAACGGATGATGTCTTACACAAAGAAGACATCTTAATTAAATATTATTCAATAAGTTCAAATCTTCTTTGCGTTGCAACCAATAAATATATTAAAATTTTTGAGATTAATTATGAAACTTTTTAAATTTTTTAAAAATAAGAGTAACAAAAACTCTATTATAATCCTACCTGTAATCTCAGCAATATTGCTTGGATTAAGCAGACTGCCTGTGAACTTTGACATGTTAGTATTTGTGGCATTTATTCCCTTATTTTATTATTTTGATTTATTTGATAGAGCAGAACAAAAATCAAATACTATTTTAAATAATAATTTCATCAAACTCAATACCTCATTCACAAAATTATTCAAACACGGCTTTGTTTTTTCAACTATTTTTTTAATGATTTCAATTCACTGGATATCGATAGTAACTCTACCCGGTTTCTTAGGAATCATCCTACTGTTTGGAATAGTTTTTGGTGTATTATTTTGGTTGCTAAGCCTATTGTACAGATATAAGCCAATCTTACATTTCTTTAGCTTAATCTCAGGATGGCTATCATTTGAATATGCAACAAATTTTACTGAGTTTAAGTTTCCATGGTTTAACATAGCCTATGGGTTAGAAAAGAATCTGAACTTGATTCAAATAGCCGAGATTGGCGGTGTTACACTTATAGGACTTCTTATCTTGGTTATTAATTACTTGTTATATCTGGCTATAACTAAAAATAGAAGATACTTTCTTATCTGCTTTACTATCATTATCATCTGGTACGGTTACGGTATAATCAGATTAAAAACCTTACCTTTAAAAGAAACAGATGTCAGTATTGCCGTCCTACAAGGAAGCATAGAACAAGAGATTAAATGGCATTCAAGCATGATTGATTCAACTTTTAATATATACAATAGACTGGGACAAGAGGCAATTAATAAAGAGGTTGTTGATTTAATAATTTTCCCTGAAGCAGCTTTACCGGTATATCTTTTACAAAGAAAACAATATTATTACAGGCTTCTAGATATGGTTTTTGATTTTGAAAAGCCCGTTTTTACAGGATTTCCATATTATAAAGAAGAGTATAAATACAAAGGTCAAATAGAACCATACCTATATTATAATGCTGCTAATCTTTTCGATCCCGAGTCTTTACAAAATGAAGTCTATTTTAAAAATGTATTGGTTCCTTTTGGTGAAAGAATGCCTTTTTTAAGTACATTTCCTTTTCTCTGGAAATTACAATTTGGTCAAGCAAACTTTGAACACGGTGAAAAACCCGGTTATTATCAAGTTAAAGATTATACTTTCTCTCCATTGATTTGCTTTGAAATAGTATTTCCCGGTTTCTTACGAGACATTACAGAAAACATTAACCCTGACTTTTGGGTCAATATCACAAATGATGCATGGTTTAAAAAAAGTATAGGCACTCATCAACATGCCTACATGGCTGTTTTTAGAACCATAGAAACACGAAAATCAGTCTTTCGTTCTGCAAATACCGGGTATAGTTTTTATACGACTCCTGATGGCTCAATTAGAGAAAAAACATCATTATACGACAGAACATTCTTTACAGGCAAATTACTAATATATGAAGGTGTTACACCTTTTGTAAAATACGGTTTTATCCTTCCTCTATTATTTTTTGTATTTTTTACTTTACAAATAATCAACCTTTTAGTATTATTGTATTTAAGAAAGTTTGTATGGTAGGCTAATGAAAAAAGTATATTATACTATCGGTGAAGTGTGTGAGCTGCTTGATATAAAGCCACACACTATAAGATATTGGGAAACAGAAGTTCCCCAGCTTAGAAGCAAATCCAAAAAAGGTACTATTAGAAGATATACTCAAAAAGATGTAGATTTTTTAAATCAAATTAAAATTTTAATTTATGATAAAAAATTCACCCTTGAAGGTGCATCTGCTGAAATTAAAAAACTTAAACTGTCAGAAACAAATACTGAACTCACATCAAAAACAAGCATAACTCAGTTTAAAGATGACTTATTACAAATCAAACAAATATTATTAAAAAGAAATATACAGGAGATATAATGGAATGGTATGTAGATATTGTTAAATCTTACCCAATCACTAGTGCTATGATTCAGTTTGCTATTTTAGGTACTACCGGAGATTGGATTGCTAAAGTCATCCAAAATAAAAAAATATTTTGGCCTTTTTCTACAAAAGAAACTATCTGGAAATTTATTGAATGGGCAATATTGGCAATATTGATAAAAGTAGCCTTTGTCGGATTTAAAGGCTTTGTTGATTCAGTCGTTGCTACAAATTTATTACCGGATATATTTGCTCAGAAAAGACACTTTCTAAATGCTTTTACTGTATCATTAACAATGAATGTTCAATTTGGGTTATTACTTGTAATACTTCACAGATTTCTAGACTATCTGCCATTTGGCAAAACAAACTGGCAAGGTATTCAAAAAGGGTTTTATTCACTATTATGGTTCTGGATTCCGGCACATACAGTTACTTTTATGCTGCCTACAGAATATCAAATTGGATTAGCAGCTTTATGGTCTGTGATGTTAGGCTTGTTGTTAGGTTTATTTAATCGAAAATGAAATATTTAAATTTTAGCTTAATATCCCTGTATGGTAAAAGGAGATTTGTATTATGACACCTCAAATAAAAAAAACTTTTAATCCTGACGGAGGACTCTTTTCTATTGAAATTTATGAAAATAACAAAAGAAACGGCCTTTGTAAATGGTACTATGAAAATGGTAATGTTGAAGCCGAAGTGAATTTTAAAGAGGATAAAAGAGAAGGTTCGTATAAATCTTTCTATGAGAACGGAATTATTTGGCAAGAGGCTAACTATGCAGAAGATGAACTTCAAGGCAGAGTAAAATGGTATTATGAAAATGGTACTTTAGCTGCTGAAGTTGAATATGATAAAGGTAATTTAAACGGACTAAGTTGTTGGTACTATGAAAATGGTACAAAGAAACTTGAAGAACATTATATAAACGGGAAACTAGACGGACATTGCATAGCTTACGAACAAAATGGAGAAATATTATTTGATGATGAATATCAAGACGGCACAAAAATACAATCTATACAATATAAATAATAAAAAGGAGATTTCATGAAAAAAGGTTGGATGATTGCTTTAGTAATAGTTGGTGTAATTTTTTTAGGCTTGCTTGGAACTGTATTTTCTATAATTGGCAAATATAATACTTTACAAAAACTTGTTGTTGAAGTAGATAATGGATGGGCAGAGGTTGAAAACCAACTTAACAGAAGATACGATTTGATTCCTAATCTTGTTGAAACAGTAAAAGGATATGCTTCTCATGAAAGAGAAGTCTTAACTCAAGTAGCAGAAAGTCGTTCAAGAGTAGGCTCAGCTCAAACAACAGGAGATAAAATCGAAGCTAATAATCAACTTTCTTCAGCATTAAGCAGACTTATGGTTGTTGTTGAAAGATACCCTGATTTAAAAGCGAATACAAACTTTATGATGTTACAAGATGAACTTGCAGGAACTGAAAACCGTATTTCAGTTGCCAGACGAAGATATAATGAAAGCGTTAATAAATTAAATCAATCTATTGTTATTTTCCCAAATAATTTAATCGCTTCTTCATTTAACATTGAACGGGCAAAATTCTTTGAAGCTCCTGCTGAAGCTCAAAGAGCACCTGAAGTAAAATTTTAAATCACACTTTATTGATTATTTATTAATGGATTTTCAAAGCATTGTCAGAAAGCATCTGATAAATAGGACTTATGTCTCATATCTCTTGTATCCGTTATCATTTATATATACAGTATTTGTTGTTTTCAAAAGGCAGATATATCGAATTCTGCCTTTTTTATCTTATAAAAGCAAAATTAAAATCATTACTGTAGGCAATATAACTACAGGAGGTACCGGTAAAACTCCTGTCACCATTTATATTGCTAAATGTTTACAAAATAGAGGTCTTAAGGTGGCTATTGTCTTAAGAGGATATAGAGGTAAATTTGAAAATAGAAATATTCTTATAAGTGACTTTAACAGTGTATTTAATTATGCAAATTCTGCAGGAGATGAAGCTTATCTTTATACACAAAAACTACCTGACACTCCTGTATGTGTTGGAAAAAAACGAATCAAATCAATCAAGATTTTAGAAAAAAAATTCCCTGAACTTGATTACATAATAATGGATGATGCTTACCAAAACTTTAAAATAAAACCTGACATTTCAGTTTGTGTTCTTAATAGTTTAAACCTTTTTGGAAATGGTTTCTGTTTGCCTGCCGGTATCTTAAGAGAACCATTTTCTTCCATTAACTATGCTGATATATTAATCCTAAATGGGCTTAACATGCCAGCTATAAGTAAAAAACTATATAATAAGAAATACTATATAGGGAATTACGAGATTTCAAAGTGTCTTAATAAAGAAAAAATAATGGAAATATCCACCTTACAATCATCAAAAAATATCCTAATGTCAGGCATTGGCTTACCGCAATCATTTGAGCAAACTGTAAATAAAGCAGGAATTCCATATATAAATCATATTATCCTTAATGATCATTTTAATTATAATGAAGATTTCATTAAGCTTTTAACAAAAAAAGTTAAGGAAGAAGATATAGATTTCATAATTATCACAGAAAAAGATTATAGTAAGCTTGCTAATAGTGATTTACCGTTCGTTGTTATTAAGGTCGATTTTAAAATCAACTCAAAAAATGAGAACAATTTTTTATCTGAATTATTAGCTTAATACTATTCTCTAATTTCAAAAACATGTTAGTATCGGAGGCATGACATGATAGAGTATAGATTTATTGATTTTAAAAATAACTTAATAGACCGAATCGTTAGTGATCATAAACAAGAAAAGACAGCTATATTCTTTCCAAGCAATAAAAGCAGAAATTTGGCAATGAATGCTTTGCAAAAAGAATCAGGTTTTAAAAGAATTGATTTATACACTTTAGAAGATTTAAATAAACTTGCTTTACTAAATGAAAAGCCTCTGCTTCAGGATGCTAAACGAACTCTTCTATTCTATCAGTCATTATCTGATGATATTAAAAGTAAATATCATCTTATGGATTATTTTAATTCTTTAAATTTTATGAATCAAGTTTTGAATCTTTTCTCCGAATTAAGTGAGGAAAATGTTCAACTTGAAGAGATTAACAGTACTCTAATTGAACAAGGTTATTTAAGTGATTGGCAAATGTCTTTTTGGCAGGATTTGTTAAGTGTCAGAGAATCATATTATAATAGATTAAGAGATACCAATTTTGCTGATCAGATTTTTTTAAAGTTAAATATAAAGAGCATTGAGATATTTTTTAGTGATTATGATAATATAGTATTTGCTAATCAATTTTACTTTACCAATAGGGAAAAAGAAGTAATTAAAATACTTGCTGAGAAAAATTTATCCGTTTATATGTGGTATCAGTTTCCTGAAGACTTATTAGATAAAACTTCTTTAAATGTTAAACCTTTTATGTTACAAGATTTATTACCGAAAAAGGACAAGATTGACAATAAAATATCAATTTATAACTGCCCTAATGACTTTGTAATGCTTTTAGAAGGCATAAAGATAATAGAGAATAACAATATAAAAGATATTGTCGATTTTGATTTTTATAAGAATGATTGGTTTAGTTTATTGTCAAATAACAAGTTTAACTTACCTCAAAGTTATTCTTTTGAAAACTCTGAATTATTTAATTTTATGAAGATATTGCTAAACTTATTTGAAAGCAGAGTTTACTCCAATGAAGCTAAAAAGTATTTCCTTCCTTTACAGCAAGTCTATAAAGCCTTTAATTATTCTTACTTTTATAAATATTTTTTTAATACTGTTAATGAAGATAATAACAATAAAATACAACTCGCCTTTAGAGAGTTGGCACTACGAAATTATTTATACTTTGATGCACAATGCATTGATTTTATTACTGACGACGAAACAGTAATTGCCTTAAGTAATTTTAATAAATTATTTAACAAACTTTTAAGCATTCAAAATCTAAATAACTTTATTGCTGTTTTTGATCATAATGATGGAATCTTACTGTCAAAAATTATCAATCAAGACAATCTAGATAAAACAGATATATTAGAGCAGTTCTATGAAGTATTATCTAATCTTAGTTCAATAGAAGAGTTAAGTATTGTTCAATCATGGAAAGAGGTATTTTGTAAAAAACCTTTAATAATTTCAATTCTAAGATTTTTTCTTGAATCTGTAAAAGGTATCATGGTTTCATTTAAGAGTGAAAATCAGGGTCTAATCAGTTTTAACACTTTAGTAGATACCAGAAATCTTTCTTATGAAAAGATTATATATTTTCACTTAACAGAAGGAATACTGCCAAAATCAAAGGCAATTGATTTTCTGTTTACAGAAGCACAGAGAAAGATTTTAGGTCTAAAAACTTATGAAGATATCAGACTTAGAGAAAAGTATTATTTCTTTAGAAACATTTTAAACACTCAGGAATCTCATCTTTTCTGTATCGAAAACGAAGATGATAACATCGAAAAAAGCTCTTTTGTAGAAGAGTTATTGATATATTTAAAGGATAATTGTACAGAAAGAAATCATATAGATACAGGTTACAAACCTTTTTTTCTTGAATTATTAAAGGAACAACAACACATAAAAAAAAATTATAATTTAGATAGCAAGAGACTTTCTAAACTAGAATTTTATCTATTACCTTCTGATATAAATAATGATTTAGGGATAGAAAAGAAGATTGTTTTAAACACATATTCGCTTACAGAACTGATAACTGATCCTATGGCATGGTACATTAACAGTCATTTAAAGTTTAAAAATCTTATCCAACCGGAAACTGATAGATTAAATCCTAAGATTATTGGCATAATAACTCATGAGCTTATTGAAAATTTATATAGAAAAAAAACAAAAGAATACAACAAAACTCTCATATTCGAAAAGTTCTTAGAAGCCTTTAATAATGAGTATCTCGATGAAGTATATTGTGATTTAATATTTAAAAAGAACACCTTAAAGTTCCCTCATGATTTTTCAGGGAAATATTTTCATAATATCTTATTTCCTATCGTAAAAAAAAATCTTATCACATTCTTTGAAGAAAAACAGTTTACTGATATATCAAGAAACAGTGAAGTTTATATGGAATACTCGATTCCTGAAACAAAACTGCTAACATTTAATAATATAAGCGTATTTTTAAGAGGGAAACCTGATTTACTTATTCAGGATGAAAAAAAGTTTTTTATTATTGATTTTAAAACAGGTAAATTGCAGAAAGAGCAGTTAATATTGTATAAGTATCTGATTCAACAGAATTTCGTTACTACTCAAGATTTAGATTTTAACTTAAACTTCTTATCTTTAATAAATTATGAAAGCCTTAGTCATCAAAATCATAAAGACGAAGATATTGAAAAAATAAAAGACAAGTTAAGATTAACTCTGGATTTAATTTTTAAACATGGATATTACTACCCCGAGAATAAAACTAAAAGACTAAATTTTGAAGAGATTAGCAGAATTAATATCTTCCGAAAAGATAAGCCTGACTTTTGGTCAGATTTAGGAGAGTAATTATGGATCATAAAGTCATATCAGCCAGTGCAGGTAGTGGAAAAACATACAGATTATCTTTAGAATATATTGCAATAATTCTCAAAAACATTGATAATCCTGAGTTTCATTTTGAGCGTATATTAGTTATTACCTTTACCAGAAAAGCAGCTGCAGAGATAAGAAATAAAATCTTTGACATGCTTACTGAGATTATCATAACACGAAATACCGCCGTATTGCAGACTCTTAAAGATATTTGCCAAATAGAAGTTAATGATAAACACATTAATAAATTAAAATCTACTTATGAAATAATTAAAACTTCAAAAGATAAACTTAGGATTTCAACGATTGACTCGCTTGTTAATACAGTTTTTAAGACTATGATAGCACCAGTAATGAACCTTAGTCATTACAGTATTGAGGAGAATGCAAATATTAAAATATGGGAAGATATTTTTGATGAGTTGGTTCAAAATGATAATATTGAATACTTAAAAAATATCACAGAATCAAATCCACAAAAAAATATTGAATATATAGCAAAGGTCTTAAACAAACTAATAGACGACAGATGGGTCTTGCATTTCATCGAAAGTTCAGGAAAATTATTCAGGTCAGTCTATACAGATAATTACATTGATTTAAATACCATGATAAAAGAAGCAGAACAATCTTATCATGAGTTTAAGGAATTCTTTATTAATTATTGTAAAAATTTAAATGCTTTAATCCTGGAGAAACTACATAAAAAACCTCAAGACGACTTTGCAAACTATTTTAAAAAAGATTTTTTAAAACTGCTTTCAAGATGTGATTCTTTTAATATAGACTTCTTAGAATCTCGATTCCTTAATATTGTAGAAGATTTCATAGAGAATGTAATTCTAAAACTGGACAAAAAAGCAATTACTCTGTTTAAAGACAAACTTCCTTTTTATTCAAAGACTAAATTAAAAAATTGTGAAGAAAATTTTGATGACAATAAACTTTCAAAATTGTTTAATAATTTAATTTATTATCAGTACATAATACCTGAATCATTGAGTATAATAGAGTTATGGCGAAAAGTGTTAATCAGATATGATGAAATTAAGCAAATTTCACCCACTTTGACTTATAATGACATAACTTGGTTTACATATAACAACCTTTATAATCCAAAATACTCTATGATTAATCAGTCCCAATTTGTTGTTGAAAACCAATTTTATGAATTTCTTTCTGTAAGGAATCAATATTTACTTATAGACGAATTTCAAGACACCTCTTTTATGCAATTTATGATTCTTGCCCCAATGATGAATGATTTAAAGTCAGGAAACTCTGTTTTTGAAGATACAGGACTAGTGGTAGTTGGCGATGAAAAGCAATCTATTTACGGATGGAGAGGTGGAGAAAAAGGTCTTCTCTCTTTTATGACTAGCTTTTTAGATACAAAAAGTGAAACTCTTAACACCTGTTATCGTTCAGTTCCTGAGATAATTGATTATGTAAACTATATGTTTAATGAAGACAATTTTATAGATTTCCGCTTACTTAACAAACGCTATGCATTGGAAAACTGGGCATACAACTCTAATATCGTATCAGGCAAAAACAATGAAAAAGGACTAATTAAAAATATCTTTTTTAATAAGGACAATGAAGAAAGTAATGATGAAATAGAAAAATCTTATTTTGATTTTGTTGAAAATGTAATAATTCCTTATACTAACGATTGTCAAGATTTAAGCCGGGTTGCCATCATTGCCAGAGAAAATAAACACCTTGATTTGATAGCATCTGTCTTAACAGAAAAGGGCATACCTCATATTAAAGAATCATCACAATCCTTTACCTTTCATCCTGTTATAAAAGCAATTATGTATTTGATGAGATTTATACAATATACTGATTACAATGCTTTATTACGATTTTTACGATCGGATGTTATTTTGCTTGATAGTGATAAGCTTAAAGAAATTGCACTTCTTATACATAAAAATGAGTCCGATAGCGAGTCCTCATTTTTCAACTCCACAGAAGAAATCACAGACAAGGAAAGTCAAGAAATAATAACTAAAATTTCATTGTTATATAAGAAGTATCATACTAATCAAGAAATTGAGTATTTATACTCTAACCTACTCACAATTTGCTATGATATTATGGATAATTTTTCAGTAATTGACTTACTTATTTCAGAAAATGATTTAAAAAATTTAAACAATTTCTTAAATATTATTTCTGAATTCATGTTAAATCCGGGTGATTACCCAACCAATATTGACGGATTTTTAGATTATTGTAATGAAAATCAACACAAAAAACAAATGAGCATGAGTCTTGATAATGCAATTACATTATTAACTATCCATAAGTCAAAAGGACTTGGTTTTGATACAGTTTTTTTATATATTGATGCAAAA
>CAZJNG010000005.1:0-19853 GCA_964547265.1 uncultured Candidatus Cloacimonadota bacterium
ATCTCTCGGAGGTATTCATGATGAAGCAGAAATACGCGGACACAGAAGAACCTATATCGGTGCTATGCCGGGTAAAATTATAACTGAAATTAAAAGATGCGGAACTTCTAATCCCCTCTTTATGCTTGACGAAATTGATAAAGTCGGCAAAGATTTCAGAGGAGACCCGTCAAGTGCATTGTTAGAGGTTTTAGACCCTGAACAGAATAACTCCTTTATGGATAACTATGTAAACTTACCTTTTGATTTATCAGAGGTATTTTTTATTACAACTTCAAATTCTCTTGATACTATTCCACCTGCATTAAGAGACAGAATGGAAATTATCGATTTTTCAAGTTATATCGAAGAGGAAAAAGTTCAGATAGCAAGAAAATACTTAGTGCCAAAAGAGCTTGATAATAACGGTATCAGTGGCAAATATGCTCAAATAATGACCCCTGCTTTAAAAGAAATTATTAGATTTTATGTACGAGAAGCAGGCGTAAGAAACCTCCAACGAGAAATAGCAAAGGTTATGAGAAAAATAGCCCGTAAAGTTGCTGAAGGTAGCACAAAAAAAATAGTTGTAACCGACAAAAATATTAAAGATTTTCTTGGCAGAAGAAAGTTTTCACAAGAATTATCAGGCAGAAAACCTGAAATCGGTATAGTAACCGGTTTAGCATGGACTATGTTTGGTGGAGAAATTTTATTTTGTGAAGCTAGCAAAATGAACGGTAAGGGAAAACTTATTTTAACAGGTTTACTCGGTGAAGTTATGCAGGAATCTGCAAAAATAGCTTTAAGTTATTTAAAGTCAAACGCTGAAAAGTATAAGTTGGATTATGATTTGTTTGAAAAAAATGATTTGCACATACATTTACCGGCCGGTGCTATACCAAAAGACGGACCTTCTGCCGGAGTTACTTTAACAACCTCTATTGTTTCCTTACTTACAAATAAAAAGGTTAGACATGATATTGCTATGACCGGTGAAATTACCCTATATGGCAAAGTATTGCCTATTGGTGGCGTGCGAGAAAAGGTTTTAGCAGCACAAAGAGCAGGGATAAAGATGGTTTTATTACCTTACGAAAATGAAGATAGCTATGAAGAAATTCCCGAAGAAATTCGCAAAGATATCAAAGCAAAATTCATTAAACATATAGATGAAATATTCGATATAGTGTTAATAAACGAAAAAACTTTAGAATCCTGATAATTAAGTAAAGAAAAAATGAAAATTCTTATTGACAAAAAATGTATAAACCTTAAACTTTACTTATTAAGGAAATTGACTGTAACTGAGACAGAAAAATAAGGACTGAGATATATGAAAAAAAATATTTTAGTTGTTGATGATGAGCAAGATATTCGTGAACTAATCAGCGATTTGTTGGAGACTAAAGGGTATCGAATTCTTACCGCTTGTGACGGTGAAGATGCTTTGTCAAAAATGACGAATGAAAGCTTTGACTTGTTTATAATTGACATGTCAATGCCTCGTATGGACGGCATGACACTTTTAAAAGAGATTAAAAAGATTCAACCTTTAGCAGTTGTCATCGTTTTGACCGGTTTCTCTAGTATAGAAGGTGCTGTGAATGCTATTCAAGCCGGAACATTTCAATATATTTCTAAGCCTGTTAAAGCAAAAGAACTGTTTGAAATAGTAGAAAAAGCTCTTGATTATTCAGAAGAATTATATGGTCCTTTACAAAAGACAATTGATACCGGAAGTCTTTCAATTGACCCTCTTGAACCTATCATTCTGCATGGATTTACTGCAGAAGAAAAAGCTGAATTTTATTCTTTGGGAAAAGTAAAAACCTTTCAAATAGGTGAAACTATTCCATTAACGGAAAGTGCAAATGGTTCAATTATGGTAATTGAAGCAGGTGAAGTTTCTGCCTGGATGAGTAACAGTAACTTTGATTTTCTCAAGAAATACGATAGTTGGGGAGAAGAAAGTATCATTTTGGCTGGTTCAATACCGGTCAATTTAAGAGCAGAATCACCTGTTACAATAAGGTTTTTTGAAAGGAAAAGAATACTTGACTTCTTTAGTTTCAAAGGTGAAAAACTATTGAAACGATTTATTATTAATATTTCAAGTAGTTTATCTCTAAAATGGAGAAAATCTATACAACGAATAGTTATGCTTAAACTTGTTACAAATAACGACTAACAATAAAAATAGGTAAATTATTAGATGGCTTTAAGTTTTGCAAGTGAGATAAGAATTTCCTTGCCTGAGTATCTAACAGGTACCGGGCGTTTTCAAGCAATGAATAAGCTCCTGACAATGAATCAGGACTGGAAAAAAGAAGCATATTATAAAATAAAAGAGTATCTGCTAAAGATGTATGAGTATGGTGCTTCCGATATGGAACTTGGGGGTCTAGGTGCAAACAATAAAATATGGTATAGAATATTTAGTAAAAAAAATCCTGTTGATGAATTTGGAAGTATAACACACGACGAAACTTCTTTCATGTTGCTAAGCTTATTGACTGATGAGCAAAAAGTAGAGTTGTTTAAAAATAAAAATATTGATTTCTCAATTGGATTTACTCTTGATGATAAAACAACTAAAGCCCGTTTTAGAAGTGATGTTTATTATGAAAATAATACATTAGCCTGTTCATTCAGAAAAATAAATCAAAAAATTCTATCTATTGATGCCTTAGGGCTTTCAGATCCTATAATGAAAAGGATTAACCTAAATCATGAAAAAAGAGGCTTAATCTTAGTGACCGGAATTACAGGTTCAGGAAAAAGTTCAACTCTGGATTCAATAATAAATCTTAACAATAAATCCTCAAACGGACATATTATTATTATAGGAAAACCGATTGAATATATTCATCAGTCAGAAAATTGTTTAATCAGGCATAGAGAAGTTGGAGAGGATGTCTTATCCTTTAAAGACGGAGCCAGAGAGTCATTGCGACAAGATCCTGATGTAATTGTAGTCGGTGAAATGAGAGATCCGGAAACTATGGCAATGGTTTTGGAAGTTACTGATAGCGGGCATAAGGTTTTTTCTACCATGCACACTAGTTCAGCTGTTGATAGTATCCATAGAATCGTTGGAGAATTCCCACCCCAAGAACAAGAAAGAATAAGATTGAGACTCGCTGATACCTTGTCAGTTATTATTTCTCAAAAACTTGTTCCAAATGTATATAATGAATTAACCCTTGCAAAAGAAATATTAAGTGTAAATGCTTCTGTAGTAGCCGCTATTAAAAATAACAATATCTCAGAGATATATCAGATGATATCTGAAGGGAAAAAATACGGCATGCAATCAATAGAACAAGACTTATATAATTTATACAAAAACAATGTCATAACTAAAGAAACAGCATATAACTACGCTAATAATAAAAACAGAATGATGCAAATCTTACAGTACTAATTATGCAAAGAAAAAAATCAAATCTGTATTATGGTGTAAGTGTTGACGGTTTATCGTTAAAAATTGCTGAAATTGAGGTAGAACATAATAAAACTATTATCAAAAAAATAGATTCTTTTAAGCTTGAAACACCTCTATTCTCTGAAATAATGGATGATTCAAGTTTTCAGTTTGATAGTAATGGTGATAGTGACAATCAAGAATTCTCTTTTAGCAAGCCGGAAAATAAAGATGTAAATCTTGATGATATAGATATTTTTAGTGAAGATTCAGATGTAAGTAATGACAACCTTATACAAACAGATATTCACCCTGACCCTGTTTCTGAACTTACAACAGACAGTTTGTTGAGGTTTATTGGGCAGTTTGATTTAGTTAATGGTAAGATTTCGTTATCTTGTCTTGAAGGTAAAGCTCAATGGAAATTAATCAGATTAAACAAAAAAGCAAATGTTAAAGAGTTAAAAAAGCTAGCTCTTTCTGCTGAACAGATTAAAGACTCGTCTTATAATTATGATTTTATTCAAAATCCTGATAAATCATATTATGTAGTTATTCATCAAGGTGATTTCGAATTAATGACTTTACTTAACAATTCTGCTGATACTATCTACAATAAAAAGAAACTTTATTATCAATTTATAGAGCCGATTGAAGTAAGTATTTTAAATGTAATCAGTGTTTTTTATGATGTTCGTGATGATCTATATACCACTATTCTTTATATTGGCAATGAAGCCAAACTGGGAATCGTGGTAAATGGCAAAAGAATTGTAAAGAACTTCCCAATAATGATTTATGATACAAATCCTGTCAAGGTTAGAGAAGCTGTTTATGCAAAAATCATGCTGGAACAAGAAAGCTCAGAAATTCCTATCATAGAAAATATGATTTTATGTGGTGATTATGCGACTGAAGAAGATTTAAATTTCTATAATGAAAAAACAGGGAATACGCATTCTTTATTTACTCCGATGTGCCCAATCTCTAAAAAAAATGTTATCGATATAGAAATAAGCGAAGGTGTCCCCATTGAACAACTACCTGCGTTTATTGTTCCGCTTAGTTTGGCAATTAAAGGTTCAATGCCAAACTATAAAGACTTTAGAAAGTTTAATCTTTTACCTAGAAAAATCATTGAATCACAAAAAGTTTTTAAAATTGAATGGCATGGTTTTCTTATACTGTTTCTGCTTTTTATAATTACCTTTCTGGGTACAAATACCATTCTTAAAAACAGATTGAAACTTGATCAACTAAAGGCAAGGTACGCTGTTACCGGCAATGAGATTAATACTCTTAAAAATTTCCAAAGTCTTTTGCAAGGTTATAGTACTCAAATAGATTTTTATAACAAGATGAATGCTGGTACAGCAAGTATAGCTAATGAAAAAAATTCATGGTCTGAAATATTATACACATTTGCTGATTTTACTAATAGGAATCCTTTATGTTGGATTGAAAACCTTAGTTATAATGACAAAAAAATATTGATAAAGGGTAAATCCTACCATAGAAATAGAATAACAAACCTCGCTAAACTGTTTGAAAATGGGGAAATATCAAGAATAAATGAAAACAGCATAAGTGGTTCCACTGTATGGGATTATGATATTAGCTTTACAAAGCCTAAGGGAAATCTACCTGAAAATATTCCTCTTCCCGGTTATCTGAAAAACTATGATGACTTCTTAAAATGGTATGAGTTAGAGTATCTTCAAAAACCTGCTAAAGTTATTGTTTCGTCTCCTGCAATTGTTACACCTATTGTAAAGAATAATATTCCACAAAGCAGACAGGATAAAACAGTGCAATCATTCATGGAACTGTATGATGAAGCAAGAGATAATTATTTATCAGCTAATTTTGATACTACCATTCGAAATATAAATATCATAATAGAACAATACCCTAATCATAAAGATATTGACCTTGCATATTATCTATTAGGTGAAACCTATTATGTTTTAAGTGAATTTGATCAAGCAACTAAACATTTTGAAAATGTAATAAAGCTTGACCGAAACAAATTACCGGAAACTCATTTCTTCTTAGCAAAATCCTACGAAGCTCTTGCTGATTATGAAAAAGCTATTATAACTTATACTAAATTAATCCAGTTATATCCTCAAAACTCTTTAAGTAAAACAGCAGGAGAACAATTAAAGAATCTTCTAGGAGAGTATGAATGAGCCATTCAATAAGAAATTCAATGATATTATTGTCGTTATTACTCATTACTTCTCTAATATTTTTCTTTAAAAACTCTTCCATTAAAAAAGATATTGCGTTGATTGAAAATAATTTAAAAAGAAATGAACAAGATTTAGCATCTTTAGCCTCTGTAAGACCTGACACTATGCAAATTGTATACCTTAAACATCAGATAGATTATCAGGAAAATTGGATTATTAATAATAGTAAAGCCTATTTAAACAATGATAATTCTCAAATTACATGGAAGTATTTACAAAACTTAATAAACAGGTTTGCTCCTGAGTTTCAGTTTAATTTTGTTGTTACCCAAAGACAGGATAGAACTCAAGAATATACCATAAGCGGTAAAACTAATATTGTAGTTTTATATAAATTTATAAATTACATAGAAAAACAACTTGCTTTATATACAATAGAAAATTTACAACTCAATCCATCTCTTCAGGAAACTGATTCAGGTCCTGCTAATATTATTAATTTCACGGTTGTTTTAAAGCCTTGGGTTGATAACCAAGCCGGAAAAGATATTATTGAGACACCATTAAGACGAATCAGTTTTAAGCCTTTAGTAAGAGATCCTCTGCGAGCTCAGATTCATAGACCTTTGAATGACCCTCGTCAAGACAAGTTTATCAATTATGAATCATTGGTTCTAGTGTCTTATACCGAAGATAAAGCCTTTTTTTTAAGACACAACAAACAAATAGTTGCTCTAAATTTTAAAGAAAAAATAGCTTATGGATATTTTAGCCATATTGATAAAGCAAAAAGAGAAGCTATTTTTAAAATTAATAAAACAGGATTGTATGAGACAGTCTCAATACCTTTAGATAAAGGAAATTAAAATGAAAAAAATAATCATAATTATACTATTAATAACAATTTTAAACTCATTACAGTTAATTGCTCAGACTATAAGTACAAGGATTACCATTCAAAAAAATCTTGATTTTCAGACAGCATTAAAGATTATTGAAGATATATCTTTGTCTGAGGAAAATAAAAACATTATAAATATGAGTTCATTTTCAGGAGTTGTTCCCATTCAAATAAATCAAATTCCATGGAAAGATGCTTTGCAACTCATGATTAATACTCTTAATCTTGATTTACAAGAAAAGCCGGGTGTTTATATTGTTATCGATAAATCTATAGTAAGGCAATCTTCTGAGTATAATATACATGATAAGATGATAAAAATTAGTGCAACTTTTTTTAGAGCAGACAAAAATTTCTTAAATAGTATGGGTATTGATTGGTCAACTTTAGTTGACGGCGAAGTCTCAGCACAAATAGATTTTAATGCAGCGGGTAAAGTCGCTGATGATTTATTTGTAGCGTCCGGCTCAAAACGATTTACGCAAGGCACAACGGTTATTGATGTTAATGCATTACTTAAAACCTTAGAAGCCAATCAAAAAGGCTCAGTAATTGCCAGACCGACTATAACAGTTTTGAATGGCAAGCAAGGTCATATTCAGGTTGGACAAGACTTTTCAGTAAAAACTGCCGATGAAGCAGGAAATGTTTCTGATCAGTTTTTCTCTACAGGTATAATTTTAACCGTAACTCCAACTTTAATCTCAGAAGATGATTTTGAGCTGATATTCCTTGAGGCTTCTGTTGAGAAAAGTAATGCCACACCCGGACAAATATCAACTATAATAAATAAAAATCAAACAAGAACAGATGTCTTGATGTTTCATGGAGAAGAGACTGTAATGGCAGGTCTCATTGATGTAGAATATACTAAACAAAGAACAGGTATCCCTTTCCTAAAGGACTTACCTTGGTGGTTCTTTGGGTTGAAATATCTTTTTGGGTATGAGAGGTTTGAACAAAACAACAGAGAAATGGTAGTAATCTTAAAAGCTGAGATTGTTGAACCGGCTAGACAAAGAATGAAACAAAAAGAGTCGTTAAGGAGTCAATTCCAAAAACTTAGAGATGATTTTAATGAAGTTTCAGAAACTATAGATGAGAAGCCTAAAGAATTCAAAATAAGAGATTTAAGAAATTAATTGTTTTTGCATAAACTTGTTTATAAGTAAAGATAACATAAAAAACATAAACAAAACTAAGACAATGACAGCTCCTGATGGGAAGTTGAAATAGTAGGAGCCAAGAAATCCTATTAGTGATGAAATAAGAGCAATTATAACGCTTAAAAAGGTTGCGAATGGTATTTTTTTGCTTAAATTCAAGGCGGTCATACCGGGTAGTACCAGTTGTGCAGTTATAAGAATAATGCCAATTATTTTTACTGAAATTATTATGTTTAATCCAAGCAACATTAAAAAAAACAAATAGATTTTTTCTACAGAAACAAAGTAAAACTTTGCTATTTCGTGATTATAAGTCATATATAACATTTCCCTGTAAAAGGCATATAGAAAAGCAATATTAAAAAAAGCCAAAATTAAAAAAATATACAAGTCAGACTTATTTACTAATAAAATATTACCAAACATATAGCTTGATAAATCCATTGTATATGACCTTTTTAATGACAATATAATAACGCCTAGAGCCATAGAAACTGACAAGATAATAAAAGTTATATTGGTTTCTTCAAATTTATATTTTTTGCTTAAAATATGTATAATATAGACCATGACGAGTATGAAAATTCCACTTATCCAACTAACCGACCAACCTAAAACTAAGGCTAAAGCTATACCCGTAAATGAAATATGTGATAATGCCTCTGACATGTATGATATCTTTTTTAAGCTAATAAACACACTTAACAGTGATGTCGATAAAGCTGATAATAAAGCACCAAAAAAGGCATACCTCAAAAAACTGATATGATACCATTCAAACATCAATAATCCTTATCTATTAAATGAAAATTTTCTCCGAATGTATTGTGTAAATCACTTGCTTTAAGAAGATTAGGTTGTGAGTGGCAGTGCAGTGTTTTATTTAAACATACAAGACTTGTGCAATAATCAGACAGGATATGTAAATCATGAGATATCGTTATAATAGCTTTCCCTTTTTGATTTAAAAGTTTGAGAAGTTTGAAAAAGCTTACTACTCCTGATCTATCAATTCCTGCTTCCGGCTCGTCTAAAAAAATATAATTTGATTCAGTTGATAAAGCTCTTGCAAGTAGCATTCTTTGAAATTCACCTCCTGACAATGAGCCTATGAATTTATTTTTTAAATGACTTATGCCAACAATTTCCAGGTTTTTATGAACTATGTTATAATCATTTTTTGTAAAATTTCTTAATATTTTCTTATACGGCATTCGTCCAAGCATAACCAAATCAATTACTCTTATCGGGAAACTTGAATCAATTTCTTCTCTTTGTGGAAGGTAGGCAATAGGGTTTGTTTGGAGATATTTTTGATGTGGAATGTTATCAATAGTGATATTGCCTTTTTGAATCGGCAGTAAATTTAAGATAAGTTTAAGTAAGGTAGATTTACCGGCACCATTAGGTCCGATAATTGCAATGAAATCATTATCTTTTATTTCTAAGTCGATGTCTTTTAAGATAGTTTGATTAGATGCTTTCCATGTAAGAGAAGAGATTTTAATCATTGTAATCCTTTGAACAGATCCTGTTGAGTAATATCCAACCATTCTGCAATAGTCTGTGCTTTAGTAGTGTATCCTATCGGGTCAAGAGTAATTATTTCCAAGTTGAATTCTTTAGCAATAATTTCTGCTGATTTTGGATTAAATTGAGGTTCTGTAACAATTGCCTTAACTTTGCTTCTTTCAATAACTCGTTTTAAGTTTGCTAATTCTGTAGGACTTGGTTCTTTGCCCGGAAAGGCTTGAATAAGAGCTACTGTGTTAATTGAATATCTTCTGTTAAAGTAAGCAAAAGCATCATGAAAATATATGATAGAAGGATTTTTTACCTTTTGTCTATTAGTTTTAATATTTGAATCAACTCGTTGAATTTCATCTTCAAGTTGGCGAAGATTGTTTAGTATTTGACTTTTAAAGTCATTATTTAATGAAATGATTTGTTCTGCCATTTTTCTGGAGATGTCAACTATGAACTCAGGATCTGTCCAAATATGAGGGTTAAAGTTTCCATGAATATGTTCATGTTTATGGTGATGGTTATGAGCATGATGATGGTGGTCACTATCACTTATAAGTAATTTGTGAGTGAAAATATCAGAGAAAATGACTGTTTTATCTTCAAGTTCGTGAAGTATCTTTTCAAAAATATTTTCTAATTCCAACCCGTTAATAAAAATCATCTTTGCATTATTTATAGCAACAATGTCTTCAGGAACCGGAGAATAGGTATGAGGTGATGAGTTTGCGGGAAAAAGAGATTTAATTTCATATAAATCGCCTACTAATTGATTTGCTATGAGTTTATAAGGATAGATAGAAACCAAAACTAAATCTTTATTTTCAGATTCCTTTTTTTGAGAACATGATATTAAAATAAGACTAAGAATGATGATTATAATGCTTCTTTTTGCACTTTTCACAAGTACCTCCCATGATTATTTTTATTTCAGTAATTTTATTCTCTTCTGAGTATTCTGAAAGTCTGATGAAATCATCTGCATTTAATTGCTTTAAACATTGTATTTTATGGCATGAGTTACAATAAAAATGCGGGTGAACAGGATTGTGTACACAAGCCAATTCATAAAACTGATTATTATCAAAACTTCCAATTTCTCTTAAAATCTTTTTCTCTGTTAAAACAAGAATGAATCTGTATATTGTAGTTATTTCTGTTTTACTTTTTTGCAAGTAATTTGCAAAAAGTTCACTAACAGAAAAAGGCTGATCTTGATTTATTATTATATCCATTATCATTATTCTTGCCTTTGTGAGTCTGATATTATGATCTTTTAATATTTCCGTAGTTTTGCATTTATCCATAATTATAATATAAGCAATATGCAAATGATTGTCAAATTATTTTTATACTTTTTTATAATCATACAATTAGAATTGTAGGAAAGAGCTATCCCGATACCAACTTTAATGGTTTTTTTAACTTTTCGAGACAGCTTCTGAAAAGTAGGTTTAATGCTTCACAATTTCTAGAAAAAATCAATAATTCTATAGTGCGATACAGCCTATTAAGCTGCTCTGAATAACGCTGGACACATGTTAAACATAGGCACCTCGCATATC
Source organism: uncultured Candidatus Cloacimonadota bacterium (assembly GCA_964547265.1). Classification (GTDB taxonomy): domain Bacteria; phylum Cloacimonadota; class Cloacimonadia; order Cloacimonadales; family WRIO01; genus JALNXV01. The sequence goes on from CAZJNG010000005.1 coordinate 10,758, forward strand.
AGTGATTAGTTACATACAACTCGGTTCAAGATAAAGGTTTGTGTTTGAAAATAGCATAAGAAGTTTTATGAATTGATATGTTAGATTTTTTATAAAGCAAAAAATTGGATGAGGGCAAAATAAGTTTCAAAATAATTTGCAATGTTCTTATAATAAAATAATGCCATATCGTTTTATACACTCGCAAAAGGGGGCATTTTTTAAAGTTTTACTATAATAAATAGTTGCTAAATTTATCATGGTAATTATATTATAGATATAAATATTAAAAATTACAGGAGAATCAACAATGAACAAATTGAAGATTTAAACAAAATTAGCCATTCTAATAGTTTCTTTATTTGTGCTGAGTCAGGTTATAACCTTTTCTATCTCTTATTCGTCAGCAAAGAAACTTGCTAACGAATTACAAGAGATGACGCTATTAGACAAACTTAACGGCGATATAAATTCTTCTTGGGTTTATTTAGCTAAATATCATGGTAATTTGTCTCTAAACAATGGAGCTTTAACCGATGAAAACGGACAAAATATTGAAGGCAATTATAACCTCGTTGACACAATTCGCAGAGATTTAGGTGTCGTAGCTACAATTTTCATTAAGAGAGGCGATGATTTTTATAGAATATCAACAAATATCACTGATAATCAGGGGAAAAGAGCTGTTGGTACACCTCTTGGTAAAGCAAGTGCAGCCTATAACCCTAACATTAAAGGTCAACGATTTGTGGGTGAAGCAAATATCTTAGGACACGAATACTTCACTGCTTACGACCCAATTAAAGACAACAATAACAATGTTATAGGTATACTTTTTCTTGGAGTTGCCAAAACTGAATCAGAAAAAGTTATTTCAGGAGTCATAACCAAAAATAATATTACACTTTCATCATCTTCATTATTATTAACAATACTTACAATAATTATTTTATTAATGAGTATAAAAAGAATAGTAAGCAAACCATTATATGCTACCAATGAATTATTAAAAGATATTTCAGAAGGAAATGGTGATTTAACAAAAAGACTACCAATTATTAGCAATGATGAATTAGGAGATTTAGCAAATAACTTTAATAGATTTATAGATAAAATCCATTCAATTATAATATCTATAACTCAAAATGTTGAAATACTCAACAATAGAAGTATTTCACTATCAGAAATTGCAAAAGCATTAGCTGAGAATACCGATTTCATGAATACTCAGTCACAGGTAGTTTCAGCTTCAGCAGAAGAAATAAGTTCTAATACTACAACTATTGCTGCCTCTGCAGAACAAGCCAGTGTTTCAGTTTCAACTGTCGCTGCTGCAACTGAACAGTTATCGGCAAACATAAATCAGGTAGCAAGTGCTTCTGAACAAACAAGTGCAAGTGTAACCTCCACCGTAAATGATATTAATAAATTAGAAACTAATATCATAGAAGCAGGTGAATCAGTTTCAGGTTTAGTAGGTGAAATCAATGGCATAGTCTCAGCAATAGAAGAAATGAATGCAACTCTCGCAGAAATAGCCAAAAACACAAATCAAGCTTCAGAAATATCAAATAAAGCTACAAATGAAGCAAAAACTGCTACTAAGGTTATGACTGAAATGCAGACACTTTCTAACAATATAGGCAAAGTAGTCAAACTTATTAATGACATTGCCGATCAAACAAATATGCTTGCATTAAATGCAACGATTGAAGCTGCCAGTGCAGGTGAAGCAGGAAAAGGCTTTGCTGTTGTTGCTAATGAAGTAAAATCTTTGGCAAAACAGACTGCCGATGCAACAGCAAACATTGCACAACAAATCGATGAAGTGCAAGCTTCAGTTAAAAATTCCTCTCACTCTATTCATGAAATATCAGAAATTATAAATAACCTTAATAATATAAATACTGTAATAGCTTCAAGTATAGATGAGCAAAACATTACAACAAATGAAATCGCTTTAACCTCAGGAAGAATGGCTACTAATGCAAATGATGTTAGGTCAAGAATTGATAAAGTTGTAAATTATGCTAAACGAATTACCAATAATGCCAATGAGGCAACAAAAGCAGTCAATGAAATATCCAAAAACTCATTAGAATCAGCCTCCGCAGCTCATGAAATAGCCAATAACAGTTCTGAAGCTAATAAAGGAGTTCAAGATATTACACGAAGCACTGCAGAAATTAGTATAGGTATAGAAGAAGTAGCTAAAAGCTTGAGTGAGATTACAACTCGAATTAATGAAACTTCAAGAAGTGCTGAGCAAACCAACAAGGCTTCTGAAGACTTATCCAAACTAGCAGGTGAAATAAAAAAACTTGTTGATTCTTTTAAAGTTTAAAAAAAGCCCCAACTTATAATTTAAATAATTAACCCGGACAATTAGTCCGGGTTTTCTTTATAATATAAGATAATATTACTACACTATCTCTTCTTGAACAAGCTATTTAATACAGTTCTATAAGAATTTGTCCTTCTTGAACACTTTGTCCTTTGCTTATATTAATACTTTTCACTGTGCCGGCTGAATTAGTAAAGATTTCAGATTCCATTTTCATAGCTTCAAGAACAACAACAGCTTGATTAGCTTGAACTTTATCACCTACGCCAACTTTTATGTCAAGGATAGTTCCCGGTAAAGGTGCTTTAATAGGCTGAGCTGCTGAAGCTTGAATTGTCTTTGTCGGTTCAGGGTATGATTGCTGTTTTTGTTGTATTGGTTGTGATGGTGTAGAAGTCTGTTCTCCTGCTATTTTAACTAAAATATCACCTTCCTGAACCGGTGATTTTTCTTTAACAAACACTTTTTCTACAATACCGTCAACAGGAGATAATATTTCTGATTCCATTTTCATTGCCTCAAGAGTAAGCAATAAATCTCCGGTTTTTACCATATCACCTTCATTCTTGAGAACTGTTACCACAACACCCGGAATAGGTGCTTTAACCTCATTTATTGCCTGATTGTCGGTTGTTTTTATATGAGGAACTGTCGGTAATGGTTTTGATTGTTGTATGTATTGTTGTTTGCTCTCAGGCATATCATTATCAAACTCTACATCAAAATCAATACCATTAACATTAAGTTTTGCATGAGCTTTATTGAATTCAACTATTTTTGCTTCATAGTTTTGTCCGTTTATTTTCATTTTATATGACTTCATCTTAACCTCTATCTATTATTTTTTAAAGTTCTGAAGGTTGAGTTTGGCATTTCTACTTTTCCTGAAGCTTGCCACATACTTACATTTGCTCTTCTCCAAGTAAGCATTATTCTGTTTTGCTCATCAGTATCAATCTTATGTTTATGTATAGCTGCAATCACTGCTATTACCGCATCAGAACTTAAGTCTTCAATGTTTTTAGTTGAAATTTTCCCTATAGGGCTTGTAGTTGCAACTTTTGTTTCTTTCTTTTTGTTGAGATGAACAAGTTGAGAAATTAATAAACTGGTGAGAATTAATGAAATAAAAACCACAGACATTCCCAAAACAGTCAATGTAGAACTAAAATCTAAGATATTATCGTCAAATCTTTTTTCCAGTTCATTTATCTTTTGAGCATTAACACCTAAATCTTTCAAGGTTTTTGTTCTATTTGAAACCTCTTGAGGGTCTATTTCAAGATATTCAGCCATTTTTTTAAATGGGATATTTTTTAACAAGCAAACTTTTTCAATTGTGGTATAGTCATCGTAGCCAAAGTTCTTTAGATTATAATATTGATAAATTTTATCAGGACTGATACCAAGAACTTTCAATGATTGTTTATTAATTTTAGGGTCATTAGGATTCATCTTAAAATCATGTTTTAGCTCATCTAATGAAATCTCTAAAATAGTAGCAGCCGTTTGTAAATCCATATTTTCTGTTATATTAAATCGTTCATGAAGAGATAACATTACAGTTTCTGATTTAACTTCTTCTGCAACAAGCAAAATCGAACTTAATAATATTAACAGAATTATGTAAAAATTCTTTTTCATATAAATACCTTTTGTTATAAGGGGATATTACCGTGTTTGCGTGGAGGGTTTGTATCTTTCTTTGTTGCCAGCATTTCAAAAGCTCTAATCAATCTGAATCTGGTTCTGCCGGGTTCTATAATATCATCGACATATCCTTTTGATGCAGCAGCATAAGGGTTAGCGAATTTTTCTCTGTATTCCTCTTCCTTTTCTTTTAGAACCTGAGTAGGATTTTGTGCATCTTTTACATCTTTTCTAAATACAACTTCTACAGCACCTTGCGGTCCCATAACAGCTATCTCTGCCATTGGCCAACAATATACAATGTCTGCTCTCATGTGCCTACTGTTCATCACACAGTATGCACCGCCATAAGCCTTTCTTAGAATAACGGTTATTTTTGGCACAGTTGCTTCTGCAAAGGCATAAAGGAGTTTTGCACCATGTCGAATAATACCGTTATGTTCTTGATTTGAACCCGGTAAAAATCCAGGTACATCTTCAAGTACAAGCAACGGAATATTAAATGCATCACAAAATCTCACAAATCGAGAAGATTTAACAGAAGCATTAATGTCTATAACTCCCGCTAAAACTTTAGGCTGATTTGCTACAATACCTATAGTGTGACCATTTAGACGAGCAAAACCAACAACAATATTCTGTGCGAAGGCTTTAGAAACCTCTAAAAAATCACCTTCATCAACAATTGTTTTTATAACATCATAAATATCATAAGGTTTGTTGGGAGTATCAGGAATTATTGCATTCAAAACCTCATCATATCTGTCAATAGGATCAGAACATGCAATACGGGGCGGATCTTCCATATTATTGAGAGGTAAAAAAGTAACAAGTTTTCTAATCAAACTTATAGTTTCTTCCTCATTCTCTGTCATAAACTGAGCTACACCACTCTTAGAAGCATGAACTCTCGCTCCTCCCAAATCTTCAGTTGAAACTGTCTCGTTTAAAACAGTTTTAACTACCTTTGGACCGGTAACAAACATATATGAATTCTGCTTATCCATAACAATAAAGTCTGTAATAGCAGGTGAATATACAGCTCCACCTGCACAAGGTCCCAATATAGCAGATATCTGAGGAATAACACCACTTGCCTGTACATTTCTCCAAAAGATTTCGGCATATCCTGCTAAAGCATCAACACCTTCTTGAATCCTTGCACCACCGGAATCATTTAAGCCAATTACCGGAGCTCCTACTTTCATCGCCATATCCATCACCTTGCATATCTTTTCAGCATAAGTCTTTGATAATGAACCTCCAAAAATAGTGAAATCCTGAGCAAAAATATAGATTATCCTGCCTTCAATAGTACCACAACCGGTAACTACACCATCTCCGGGTATCTTTTGCTGCTCCATGCCAAAATTTGTACAGTTGTGTGTTACAAACATATCGAATTCTTCAAAACTATCAGGATCTAGCAATAATTTAATTCTTTCTCTTGCTGTTAATTTGCCTTTATCATGTTGATCCTGTATTCTTTTAGTACCACCACCTAAAGCGGCTTCTTCTCTTTTCCTTCTTAGTTCGAGGATTTTATTTTCATTCTCCATACATCCTCCTGATATATATATTTCTTCTAATGGCAAGTTTAATCATCCTGCAAGTTTGTCAAGAAAAGTTATGTAAAAAAAATTTTTTACTCTTAAAAAGAGATTATTCAGCTATTAGTTCTTTAGTTTAATCTGCGCAGTTTTTATAAATTATTAAAGTTAATCTATCTGCTTGTTATCAAGAATTTTCTAGACAAATAAACAACCTATAAATCATATCTCATATCAACTTGCTTGCATCAATTAACTCTCTCAGCTATGTTAAGAAATTGTTGGATTTGAGACTCTAAATAAAAATCATAGCTCGCTCTTCCATGTCTAGAAGTGCATTATTTCTCGACCAAGATGGTCGATGTACGGTTTGCACTCAAAATCAGATGTTTACCTTACACAAACGATTAAGGGACCTCCAGGTTGGTTTAAACCATCTTGGAGGTCTCTGGTTGGTTACAGGGATCTTTGTTTTCTTTTTGTGCTTATCATAAAGCTATAATCTATCGGCTTAATCTGTACAATCTGTGTCAGAAAACCTTCTCTGTGTTGAGGCTGTCTAATAATGTAGAATTGTTCAACAAGCACCCTTGCTTGTTGTCTTCTAACTTGCTGAATATAAGGTACTTATGCTTTTAAGTGCAAACAAGGGTGTTTGCACAACAGTAAATTTTAGACAAACTCTGTTCTCAGTGGTTATGATACATCAATCCGCTTAATCTGTGCAATTCGTGTTTATTAAATACTTTTTAAATTTTTTGATTGACAAATTTTAAATAATCAAAAAGATTAATACTTATGAAAGTAATTATTGTATTTAAATCAGTTCATTATACTATTAAAGCTGATAATCTTCTAAAAGATAAAGGTTTAAGCTATCAAATAGTTACCACTCCGAGAGAGATAAGTTCTGATTGCGGCATGTCAATCGAAACGGATTTAAAAAGCATAGAAGCAATAAATCTAGTTTTATCACAAAACCAATTTGACTTTCAAATCTTCGAAATGAGATAAAAGATTATGTATGATTTAATGAGTACAGTTGAGTATGGAGGTTGCTCAGCAAAATTATCGCCTGATCAATTAGATAAAATACTCAAAACCTTACAAGTTCCTAAGCATAAGAACCTATTGGTTGGAACTGATACGCGAGATGATGCGGCAGTCTATAAATTAAATGACGAACAAGCAATTATTTTTACAACTGATTTTTTTCCGCCGGTGTGTTCAGATCCTTATGATTTTGGGCAGATTGCAGCCTGTAATGCTTTAAGCGATGTCTATGCAATGGGTGGAGAAGTCTTAATGGCTCTTAATTTGATTATGTTTCCTTCGTCAAAAGTGCAAATAGAAGTCTTGAGTCAGATTTTGCAAGGAGGTCAGGATAAAGTTTTAGAGGCAGGCGGTATTACTGTAGGAGGTCATACGATAGATGATTTTCCTCCTAAGTATGGTTTAGCAGTAGTAGGTCTTATTCATCCTGAAAAAGTTATCAGCAATGCTAAGGCAAAACCGGGAGATGTTTTAATCTTAACAAAAGCAATCGGTACGGGTATAATCCTTGCAGGGAAAAGATTAAACGAGATAAAAGAAGACAGTTATATAAATGCCTTAAACAGCATGAAATTATTAAACAAAAACGCATCCGCTTTAATGAGGAAATACGGCGTAAAGTGTGCAACAGATATAACCGGCTTCGGTTTGCTTGGACACGCAGTTAAGCTTTCTGATGAAAGTGCAGTATGTTTAAATATCGAAAGTAAAAATGTTCCTTTTCTTACTGAGGCATTAGAGTTAGCAGAACAAGGTTGTTTACCGGGAGCAGCCTTTAGAAATCAGAAGTTCGTTGAATCTCATCAGGTAAACATTTCTTGCTCATCTTATTATAGAAAGATGTTGCTTTTTGATGCTCAAACCTCTGGAGGACTGTTAATCTGTGTTGACAAAAACAATGCAGATAGTTTATTAAATGAATTAAAGGCTAGTACTTATCCGGATTCAGCAATAATCGGAGAAGTTACTAAAAAAGAAGTAAACATTTTAAATATTTCTTAAAGGGAAGACTATGGATAGTATTTTAAAAATTGAAGGACTGACTAAAGAGTATGAAAATGTTGTAGCTCTTGATAATATCTATTTAGAGATGCAAAGAGCTACAATCTTTGGTTTATTAGGACCAAACGGAGCAGGTAAAACCAGTTTAATCAGAATCCTTACCGGTATTACCATTCCTGATAATGGTAAATTTACTCTTGAATGTACTGAAAACAAAGATTTTGATTCTCTTTCCAAAATGATTGGCTACCTGCCTGAAGAAAGAGGTTTATATCCTGATATGAAAATCTTTGACCAGTTAGATTTTATCGGACAAATAAAAGGTTTAAACAGAAAAGATATCAAAGAAAAAATTAACTACTGGGGAGATAAAATGGGAGTTTCTCAGTGGTTCAATAAAAAAGCTCAAGAGCTTTCCAAAGGTATGCAACAAATGGTACAGTTTGTGGCTACAGTCTTTTACGACCCAAGCCTGATTATCCTTGATGAACCCTTCACCGGACTTGACCCAATCAATACAAATAAAATTAAAAAAGAAATCTTAGAACTTAAAAGTCAAGGCAAAACAATTATCTTTTCCACACACAGAATGGAACAAGTTGAAGAAATTTGCGATGATATAGCCTTAATAAACAAAGGAAATATCGTGCTTAAAGGCAATCTTAAAGAAATAAAAGAAAGTTTCAAAAAAAATATCTTTAAAGTAGTATGTGACGGAGATTTCAGAGATAATGGAAACGATGATTTTGAAATAATAGATAAAACAAATTCTTATCTTATAATTAAAAACAAAAATGCTGAAAATAACTCACCTAACGCATTGCTTAAAAAGATTATGCAATATGTTGACATTCATTCTTTTGTAGAGATATTGCCAACCTTAAATGAGATTTTTATTGAACAAGTAGAAAAAATTAACAAAGAATCAAAGGGAGCTGATAATGAATAAAATACTGGCTGTACTAAAAAGAGAATACTTTACCCGAGTTAAAAAGAAATCATTTATTATTGTTACCATCTTAATACCTCTGATGATTTTATTACTTATGACCTTACCGGTACTTATGACATTATTTAAAAGTGGTACCACTCATATTGCTATCCTGGATGATAGCGGACTATTTTCCGGCAGTATTGAAGGAAGCAGAAGTATCCCAATTGAGTTTGTACAAGGAAATATTGAGGCATGGAAAGAAGAATTTAAAACAGATTTTGATGCCTTACTACATATACCTCCTTTCGATTTAAAATATCCCGGTGGGATTAAGCTATACACTGAAAAACAAGTAGGTTTATCACAAATATCCTTTTTTGAAAAACAAATAGAACAAAGAATCGAAAGACTTAGATATGAACAAGAAGGTATAGATAAAGACCTGGTGGAAAAATTGAGAGCTAGGATTAACATCGAATCTATAGTCATTTCAGGAGATCAAGAAAAAACCAGCAATACAGTCATCTCTCTTATTTTAGGTCAAATAATGGCATTTTTTCAGTATTTTATGATATTTCTGTATG
>CAZJNG010000006.1:0-18218 GCA_964547265.1 uncultured Candidatus Cloacimonadota bacterium
TGGAACCCTGACGGCTCGTCAGGGCATACAATTAATAAAGGACTTCGTAATCTTTATAAGTTGTTATAAATCATGAAATTAAGATTACTGAATTATGTTTAAAAAGAAAGCCGAGACGAGCCGTCTCGGTACCGGCTTCAACGGCTATTTCGTTATTTTGAGACATTCTTTAAAGCTTATGAGAGCTTTTAAAAAATTATAAATTTTAACTGTGAAAAATCAGTATTAAAACGACTTGATCTACATGAAATGAACTTGAGAGCATTAAGTGACCTCCAGGAGGGAAAAAGCATCTTGGAGGTCCCTTGTACATTCATGGTTATAAACTTATAATAAATATATTCTTAGCATAATATAGAAAAGTTTATCAGTAAGTCTAATGTATTAAAAATTATTATATTATTTTGGCAGAGTATCAGGATTAGATTAAATCAAAAAAAATAAAAAATAGCTTCAATTACTTAACATCTGATTAATAAATTGATCAGCAATTTCGATTTCTTTCTCAATTTTTAATGATAGAACTTTTACAGAATAAACAGCACCTTTAGATAAAAATGTCCAGGCATAGCTTTTTTCTAAATTTTCAAACTGTTGTTTATATTTCTCATTATCTTCAATGTAGTTTGTCCAAAGATTTGCAATATTTATGACACAAGTTAGTTCTTTTTCTAAAATACATAGTTCAGGAACATGATGATAACTAACTACTTGTCTAATGTTTTGAGGGATTTTCCATACTTCTGAAAGCCATAAGCCTAATTCTTGGTGTGTTGCTCCGATAATTTCTTTTTCTAGTTGTAAGGGATTTGAGTTTTGTGAGGTTTTATGAGCAGTAAGAGTATTAATAAATTCTTCATGAAAGTATTGATCAAAGACAATCTTTCCAATGTCGTGCATTAAACCTGCAGTAAATTCTTCACCATGATAGGGTAATTTAAAATACTTTGAAATTGCTTTTGAAAAGTGTGCAGTATAAATATTATGTTTCCAAAAACTTGAGTGATCAAAGAGGTCATTTTTCTCTGATTTAAAAAGCTTCATTAGTGAAAGGCTGACAATAATATTCGTAATCTCATTGATACCTAAAACAACCAAAGCCATTCGAAGAGTATCAACTTCTTTTCTAAGGCTATAATATGCAGAATTTGCTATTTTCAAAACTTTGGCTGTGATTGATGGATCATTATTCATTATTTTACTGATACTTGTCATTGAAACATTGAGATTACCCAGCATTTTTAATAACTCAGATGCTACTATTGGTAGTGTTGGTAAATTATCAATTCTTGCTAAAACTCTCGCAATTTCTAATTTAGTATAAGCCATGTAAAACCCTTTCTATTATTCTTTATCAAATTATAGTACCCCCATGTTTTCTTGTCAACAGAAAAAATATTATTTTTTTATTTCAAGACAAATTTTATTATTTTAAAAATGAGTTTAATTCATCTAATTTTTAAAAAATTGATTTTCCGCTTAGTGTAGTAAACAAATCAAGTGCTTTTATTCCGGCAAAAGAATTGCCGTTATTGTTTAACAATGGAGACCAAACGCTAATGACTAATTCCTTTGGTAAAACAGCAATAATACCTCCGCCGACACCACTTTTGCCGGGCAATCCTACTCTATAAGCGAAATTACCGGCTTCGTTGTACAATCCGCTGGTTAGCATTAATGAGTTGATTTTTTTTGATTGCCTCATTGTTATGATATTGTTTTTACTGATAGGGTCAACTCCATAGTTAGCAAGATATAAAAAAGCTCTGCATAAATCTTTGCAGGACATCATGACAGAACACTGATGAAAGTAAAAATCCAAGACTTGAGTAATGTCATTTTGGATATTGTCATAAGCTTTCATAAAATTAGCAATTGCAATGTTTCTATAACCGGTTTCTTTTTCTGCAAAAGCAATTTGATTATCATAGTTGATTTCTTGATTATCGCCAATTGTTCTAAGAAAATTAAGGAAAAACTCTTTAGGATTTGAATAAGTGTCTAGTAACATGTCAGAGATTACAATTGCTCCCGCATTAATAAAAGGGTTACGAGGGATACCGTTTTCATGTTCCAGTTGAACCAATGAATTAAAACCGGAACCTGAAGGTTCTCTTCCTACTCTAGTCCAGATTTTTGAACCATATTTTTTTAATGCTAAAGTCAAGGTAAAAACTTTTGAGATACTCTGAATGGAAAAACTTTCTTCTGCATCACCAATATGATAGTAATCTCCTTTACAGGTCATGATGCTTATACCAAATTTATTAGGATTAACTTCAGTTAAAGGTGGAATATAAGAAGCGAGTTTGCCGATGCCTAAGAAAGGTTTGATTGATTTATAAATTTTGTTTATTATTATCTGATATTTCATTAAACTTTAGCCTTATGTTGAAGATAGATAATTAAAAACATTTCTAAAACTAAGAATATTAAGGCTATTTTAAGTAATAATTTCCAGATTTCATTTCCTGCATCTTGACTAAAAATTTCTTTTTCATAGTTTTCTTTAATAATTTTGTAGTTTTGATTAGCATTTATAAGTCCAGGATTATGTCTGCTTTGATTGATGAAGTCAGACATATTTACAGATAAATACTTTATTGATGAATTTTCATTAAGTCTCCAAATGCCCGGTATATTTAGAGTAAGTTGAGAATTGATTGTTTGAAATGATTCATTGTTGGGATTAGTAACGGTTGCATTATTCAAGAAAATATTATCAGAAATCTTATAATCATTGAGTATATTCTCGTATTTTGAAATCCATGAAAAACATCTGTAAGTTATAACCGGAAAAGCAGGATAGTTCAAGAAACTTTGACCTCTTTCAGAAAAATCAATATTTATAAAGATATCATTATTCTCGAAAATAAGGGGATTCATAGTAGTATTAATTAATTGCGATACTTGTCCCTTGATTTTGATATTGTATGCCGGTTTTACTTGCATGTTAATATTTGCTTTAAAATCAAAATCTCCGGTTATAAGATGAAGTTTATTATAATCGGAAACTGCTTCTAATTCTGTTTTGTTATCAATTATTTGAATGGCAAATTGTGCGGATAAATAATTAATTGTATTTTGATTCATTTCATTAGGCAAAATAAACAGGCTTCTATGGTTATTTTTCCTTAGTTCTTCTATAAAAGCCTGAGTTCTTAGATTGTAATTTTTTAAATAAAAGATTAAGTAATGATACTTATCTCTGTCTGCAAGCTGTAAATTATCTTCAGTCAGATATTCTAGAACACCATTTTCACCTATAAAGATGTCAGACAAAACTTCAATTTGTCTTGGAAGTCTTAATTCATCGGTAATAATGCCAATTTTAGGATGAGGGTCTGAATAAAAAGTAAAGTAAAATCTATTATCAGGCAAGAATTGTTCATTTCTTATTTCAACCCAACCGTGATTCCATTCGGGTATTTCATTACTGATTAAGAAAGTATCTGTTTTCCTTTCGAAAGGATTTAGGTTAATCATTTTTTCAGCAACAGTATTTCCGTTAATGATAAGTCTGACAATTTGATCTCTTTGTATGATAGGACTGTAATTTACAATTTCAAAATCAAGTGTTCTTCTTAGGCTGCCATCTTGAAATTCTTTTTTCAAATATACGCTTTCACAAGCCAGATTAATTCTCATAGTGTCTTGAAAAACCGGGATAAAAGAAATAGGAATATTAGTCTTTTCAGGAAGGTTTGTCTCTTGCATGTCTGAAATAATAAATATTTCTTTATATAGATATTGGCTTTTATTAAGTTCAGCTTCTGCTTGAGAAATTACTGATTCTAAAGGAAGTGGAGTCCATGTAAATGTTATGTTACTTAATTCCTTTTCGTTAATCTTGCCGTGAGTTAATCTTGCTCTGCTTGAGTTATGAATATAGTCTGAGGTTAATAAAATGCTAACATCTTTTGAAGTGACCTGTTTTTGGATATTTTTAATAATTTCAATACCTTGTTGGATTAGTGTTTTTTGATTTACAACATAATCCATGCTTGGAGAAGTATCTAAAATATAAGCGATAGCAGTAGGCGGGTGGTAATTTGGTTTAATACTAAACGGTAACTTTACAATAGGCCTTGCTATTGCCATTATCGTAAAAAGAATTATCAGGATTCTTAAAATTAATAGTAAGAGTTGGTTTATGGTCATCTTTTTACGGCGTTCTTCCAGAGCTTCTTTAAGGAATTTCAATGAAGAAAAATATATCTTTTGAGGCTTGTTTTTTACAAATAAATGAATTAGCAAGGGGATGACTGCTGCCATACCTGCTATTAAAATACCTGCATTTAAAAAAGAAAACCCAAACATTATTCACCTAAACTTAAAGAAAATAAATACTGTGTTTGATTTGCTTTCCAACCTTGAGATTGTAAAGCAATATCTACTTTCATCATTCTGAACATATATCCAAAACCCATATTAAAAAGGATACTGTCCTGATTTTCAAAATCTCTACTGCAAACACCAAAACGCATTGATGCAGTTTGAATATCATCAGGTCTGCCAAAATTAAACCTGTAAGCATAATATGAATTTAAAAAAGGTTTTGTGTTGATATTCCAACGATTATTCGCACCAATTCCAAAACTATAGTTTCCTGCCGTATAATCAACTGAAGTAGTTACTCTGGTTCTGATTTCCCCTGAACTATGACCTTTCCAGTATATTTTCGAAAGCAGATCATTAAAGACAAGTCCGTATGAAATCCCATGTTTTGAAGTACTAATGCCTAAATCAGAACTATAACCTAAAGCTCTTGAATCAATAAATGTATTGATAGATAATAAGCTGTCACCATCGGAATAAATCTTCTCCTGTTCAAGATAAACAAGCCTGCCTGAAAGTAGTTTAAGGTTTATCCCCCAATGATAACTGTCAATCGAGTCAGAAAATCCAAGTAAATAAGAGTTGATTTTATAATCCTGATAGGTTTGATTTCCGTTAGTTTCAGTTCGCTTAAACTTATCTTCTGTCAATACAAGGTAACCCAAGCCTATTTGCTTCCCTTGAAAAGAAAAACCTCTGAATTTGTTATTTTCTAGAAAAGGAGTAGTATTTAAAACAGAAGTAATCTCTTGATAATTATTTGGAGGTAACACAAAACTTGCAGAAAAAGTCGTTTGTCGAACTGTAGCTAAAAGTGCAGGGTTGTTAAAAACAAGATAAAAATCTGTATTTGAAGCAACATTTACTCCACCATAAGCAGCCTCAACAGGAGATACAACCGAAGTAGGTAAACGAAAATCATATTCTGAAATTGGAAAAGAGATCAGAAGACAAGCATTAAAATATATTATTAGTAATAAAGTTAATCTATTCATTTCTTCACGATTACAGGGATTTTTTTAGCCATCATTCCATTATAGCGTCTTTTAAATTCTACTCTATGTAACTGAGATACAATCAATCCACAGATGACAATAACTATTGCTGCTATCTTTGATCTGGAAAATGATTCGTTAAGTATATAGAAAGCTAAGATAGCCGTAAAAACAGGGATGAGGTTGGTGAATACATTTGCTCTGACTACTCCAACTTTCCTTACAACTATAGCAAGAAATGTAAATGATACACTAGAAGGAAATACTCCTAAAAGAAATATATGTTTAAAACTTGAGATAGTCAAAGATAAAGATAAGAGTTGTTTAAAATCAAAAATAAAAAATAATGGCATAAACAATGCCATGCCTACATAAGTTTGAAATTTAGTAATTGTAAGAGCAGTATAATTATCTGTAAGTTTTTTAAGTGTTAATCCGTAAGCAGTTCCGCTTAATACCGCAATGAACATTAAGACAAAACCAATTAGCTTTCCCCCAAGATTTAAATCTTCCATAACTAAAACTAAAACACCTGAAAAAGATACTAATAAGCCTATAATTTCATATATATTAACTCTTTCATGAATTAAAAACCAGGCAAAAATAGGAGTTATAAGAGGTATAGTTGACACAATTACAGATGCTGTTGTTGCTGTAACATAAAGCATTCCAAATGTTTCTCCCAGAAAATAACAAAAAGGCTCACAAAAAGCAAGTAAAAAAATCCATTTGTAATCCTCTTTAGCTATCTTCTCTTTGATTCTAAACAGTTTGGTGAGGATAGTTAAAACAACCGAAGCAACAACTAATCTTAAAAAAATTATAGTTAAAGGCATAAAGCCAATTTTGATACTTTGCTGTACCCAAATAAATGCAATGCTCCAAAAAAACATTGCCAAAACAGCAAATATATATACGATACTTAAAGGATAATCTTTTCTCATGATGTCAAGTTTTGCTATCTAGCTTTTTTGGTCAATTGATTTTTAAAAAAATACTAAAGTTTGAAATACTTGACTAAAAACACCAGTTTAATAGTTTTGGAAAAATGAAAGGAAATATTATGAGACCAATAGAAAAGAAAGTTCTTGATAAAATAAGAGAGAAAGGTTTAACCCTTGATGATATTTGGGAAATTGTGGATAGTACTCCTCCCTCAGAATTAAAAAAGAGTTATCCTGACGATTGTCATTTCCAATCAAATAAGTATTTTGCTAAAAGTATTATGGATACACTGTTGAGAAGTGGTAAGGTAGTCAAAGACGGTAATATAATAGTAATCCCGAAAAAAGAAGATAAAAAAGATTAATAGTTTTCTGTAATATGATAATAGGACGACTCGATCGGTCATTAAATATAAACGCTTAATTTGCATTTGGATGATTCACAAGGTTTTGTTTAAATTAAAGCTTTTGTTGAAGTTGGTTACTCATAAAGAATGGGTTTTCTCTAGTGAGGAACTATCTTTAAAGGCTTAAAAATTGATTTTATTAAAAAGAGGTTGACATAAAAATATTGATTTAATATAATAAACAAAAAAGATTTTCGGAGGGTAAAATGTCAGATCAAGGTTCATTACCGATTATTCAAAATGCTGATCTCAAGAACAAAATAGTTCTAGTTAGAGTAGATCATAATGTTGTAAAAAAGGGGAAGATTAAAGATACTTACCGTATAGATGCAACACTTCCTACGATAATTCATATCTTGAAAAAAGGTGGAAAACCAATATTAATGACACATATAGGACGACCAAAAGATAAGAAGACAGGAAAGATTTCAATTTCTCCTTATGATGATGTTAAACCAATTGTCGAGTATATTGGCTATAAATATGGACTTAAATTTATGATTCCTGAATGTGTACAACTTGAAGATAATGGATATGTCGGTCTTGATACTTCAATTAACTTTATACTTAAAGACTTAAAAGCCGGAAAATTTGACGGTATTTATTTGCCAAATACCCGCTTTTTTATCGGAGAAGAAGATCAGGGTAAACATAAAAAAGATTTTGGGAAACAACTTGCCGGACTGGCAGAAGTGTTTGTTAATGATGCCTTTGGTTCATGGCAACCTCATGCATCCACAGTTACACCTGTTGAATATTTGCCATCTTATGCAGGATTACTTATGCAAAAAGAAATTAAGCATTTATCAGACATATTCACTCCTAAAAAACCTTTAACTGCTATTGTTGCCGGCTCAAAATTTGACACCAAGATTAAGCCTCTCGAAGCTCTTTTACATAGTGCAGATAACCTGATACTTGGAGGTGTTATCTTTAATGCCTATATCGCAACAAAATATAAATTAAACATTAAAGGAATTAGCCAAGAAGATATTGAGGTAGCAAAAAGATTCGTCAAACTTACAGAAAGATATCCTGATAAAGTGGTCGAACCTGAATATATAATTGAATCTGATACGCTCGAAGGCAAAATCGAAGGACAATATCGGGTGCATAAGATTTCTGAGTTAGAACCGGGTACATCATTAAATTATGTTTTGGATATAGGAAAAGAATCTTTTGCTAATGAAGATTTAAAAAAGATTATCATGAGAACAGGTACTTTTTTTGTAAATGCAGTAATGGGTTTTACTCCTCATTTTACGGAAGGTACAATCGGTATGTATTCCTTGATTGATAAAAATAAGCACGCCTTAAAATTATACGGTGGTGGAGATACTCTTCAAGAATTTAAGCTTTTATTACCTGAAATGTATTGGGCAAGTATTGATGAACATAACTATTATTTCTTTACAGGCGGAGGTACAATTTTAACCGCAATAGAGCAGGGTTCTCCATGGAAACTTGATACTATAGAAGCTTTGGTCGATAAGGTAAAAACATTTTAAATAATTATTAAAAAAGCTCCCTTTCGGGAGCTTCTCTCTTTTTTATTAAGTAAGGGTTAATTAACTGAAAATCTCATGACACCTTTATCTCTGCTAGCTATATATAAGTCATTATTAAAAAATTGAACTTTAAAAATATATCCTACTTGATTCATTGTTTTTCTGTCTTTCTGAACAGGGTTTCTAGGATTACTGATGTCAAATAAATATACTCCGCCAGTTTCAGAGCCTAAGGCTAAATAGTTTCCACTAATATCAACAGATACAGCATTACCTGAAATACTTATACTTTTTTCAAGTAAAAATGAATTAGTTACATCAGAAATATCTACTAAACGCAAACCTTGTTGACCGTCAGCAACGAAAATAATATCACCTTTAACCGCTATCGATGTTGCCTCTCCGGGTGTATCAATAGTTGCAAGATTTATATTCATATCGTTTTTATCTAAAATATAAACTCCTCTTTGACCCATTGCCGTAATAATTAACTCTTCAGTCAACAACATGTCATTTATGGCATTTGGTAAAGATACCATTTCTCTTATCATTAGTTTACCTGATGTTGAATTTACATTATATTCACCTTGTAACAATTTATTATCAAGATTAAATCCGGTTATGTAAATATTAAATGTATCTTCATGAGGGTTATTATCAAACGCAATATCTCTAATAAATTGTGGTGTAAAAAGGATTGGTATATTTTCCTCTATTTCATAACCGCCTAAACTGTCAGCAGGAGTATCAAATGATAAGCTATGTAAATTATGAGCGGAAGAGTTTGTTCTATCAAACACAAATAATACTCCATAATCATCATTATGTCTTGTAATAACTGATTTTCTTAATTGACCTGTTTCAGGCAATTCATCTACTCTCAAATATCTGTTACCTGTTGTACGATTAAAAATACTAAAACCTAATAAATCTTCAGCAACAAATACACATTCTTCAGATATGTCTATATCAACAGGTTGTCCATTAACAGCATAAGTTTGAACCAACTTAAGAGCACCCTCATTTAGAGGGTTGTATGGATTTTTTGCTTTAGAACATGCAGTTAAAAACATAAATATAGTGAATACAATTACAATTACTTTTTTCATAGAAATCACTCCTCTGAGTTTGTTATTTATAACTAAATAAGTATTTTTCATTTTATTTGATACCTTACAATCCCTTTGGTTCTACTTGCAATATATAAATCTCTTTCAAAAAACATGACTTTATGGACATAACCAATTTGATCTTCCTCAAGACGATTTATTAATATTGGTACTGCAGGATTAGAAATATCGTAAAGATAAACTCCGCCTGAGCCGGAACCTACAGCTAAGAACCTATCTGACATATCTATTGAAGTTGCAAATCCATCTGTTGATCTTGATGAGTTTTGTAGTAAAAGAGGGTTATAAATGTCGCTTACATCAAGTACTTGTAAACCATGTTGACGGTCAGCAATATAAATAATGTTACCATTTATGACCATATCTCGTGCTTCGCCCGGTGTTGAAATTTGACTAATCTCGGTTAGCTCTTCTCTGCTGAGGAAGTATAAGCCTCTTTGCCCCATTGCTGTTGCAATATAATTATCTGTAAGCTTTATTTTTAAAACGGCATTTGGTACTGCTGTAGGTACCATGGTTAAAGGATTTTCTATTGCATTGGAATTATATGTTCCTTTAACAAATTCATTTCTCTGTTGATCATATTTGAAATTTGTTAAAAACATGTTAAAACGTATTGAGTCCCCTATAATATTTGAAAATGCAATATCTCTTACATTATAGGCAGAACCAATTATTCTTTGAGTTGCATAATCTTCAAATGAAGTGCTTAATGAATCAATCTTAAGCGAATATAATACATGTCCCATTGATCTGTCGACTACAAATAGTATATTGAAATCATGATTATACTTAACTAATGGTACACTTCTGATTTGTATAAAACTAAACTCATCTACTCTTATAATAAGATTACTTGAGTTCTTATCAATAATACTGAAACCAACTTCATCTTCGGCAACAAATACGCATTGCTTTGAGACATCAAAATCAACAGGGTCGCCCATTACAGGATATAATTGGACAAATTGAAAATCTGCTTCTAATGAACTTCTACTTACCTGACTTGCACAGTTAGTCATTAGTATGATTGTTAAAATAATTAATAAAGAAAAAATAATTGATTTCATTAAATCCTCCAATGAAAATCAAAAGCAAGATTCATTCCTATTTGTAAGTCTAATTAACTAATAGTGTTAATAACTTCTAACATGTTGTTATAATGAGAGCCTTTCCAATAAAAATTACCACATTTTGGACAATAGGAAAGTTCTTGATAATAATCTTTGGGAATGCTATCTAAAAGATTGGGGGATTTTGCTTTAAGATTAAGATGTGCATCATTGTTTATTCTTTTAAGCTTTTTATTACACTTCATGCATCTACTTGAAATTGAGTTAATTTCATATTTATATTTAGCCAGTATTGCTTGTAATTGTAAAATATAGTTTTCGTCACTTATGATTTCAACTTTGCATAATAGTTTATGTAATTTTTTGTTACGGGTTAAAAAAACTCTTCGGTCTTTTATGCAAAGATTCTGAATACCTGATTTACTGAGTTCAGGATATGTTACAGTGTCAAATCCTAAAAACCTCAGCCATTTACAAAGCCTCAATAAGTTAATGTCACAATAAAACTTAACAGACATGAAAAATTTTTATCTGTTTCTGGCATTTCTCAGCAGAATCATTCTGAGTAATTGCATAAGAGCCATTAAAGTGGAAGCTACATAAGTTAAAGCTGCCGCATTTAGCATTTTTTTACATCCTGAAAGTTCTTGAGGTGATGAAGTATATCCATCGGCGAGTTGTTTTATAGCTCTTGATGAGGCATTAAACTCAACAGGTAAGGTTACCAGATGAAATAATAATGCTGCCGCAAAGAATATTATCCCCAAAGTCATCAACTGTGTAAACTGTAAAAACAAACCAATAAGAAAAAGAGGCATAGCTGATCTTGAACCAATATTTGCTATAGGCAATAAATTTCCTCTAAGTACAACAGGATAATAAGCATTGGCATGTTGTAAAGCATGACCAACTTCATGAGCTGCTATACTTATAGCTGCAACTGAACGACCGTAATAAACCTCTTCAGAAAGATGAACTTCTTTTGTACCCGGATGATAATGGTCAGTTAAATGTCCTTTTTCAGGAATAACAGGTATATGTGAAAGCCCATTCCTTTTTAGAATTGATTCTGCAACTTCTGCTCCGGTAGCATTAAATGAATTTGCTATTTTCTTAAATTTCTCATAAGTACCTTTAACATTTGACTGTGCCCAAAACACTAAAATTAAAACAGGAATGATTAGTATAATTGTATTATCAAACATATATAACATCTTTATCCTCCAAATTAGAATAATTTTTTCTTTTCTAGTTTATAATCTAATATTTTTTTATAAATATGCAAAGCTGTTTCTATGCAATTTTCATCCGGCAGGTATTTTGAGGAATGTAAACCTGCTCTTGATACTTGGGTTTTAGGATTAAATGTTCCTAACCAAAATAATAAACCGGGATATAATGAAGTAAAAAAGCCGAAATCCTCACCAGTCATAGAACTATCAACCGGAATTATTTCTATTTGATCGTCAGGAATTATTTTATAAAAAAGATTTGTAAGCTGTACATTGTTTACAACAGGGTCATAAGAAGATAGCAAACTCACTTTTACCTTAACTTCATGACTTTTTTCTATTCCATCGGCAACCATTAACATTAAGTTATTAATCTTTTCTTTATTCTCTTTTGTTAAACATCTGCTAGTTCCTTCAAGCTTACAGTAATCAGGGATAATATTTCTAACTGTACCGGCTTCTACTTTGCCTACATGAAATATCACAGGTTCTTGAGCAGGGAAGCGTTTACTTATTAAGTTATTCATTTCGTTACAGTAAGCAATAGCAGCCATGAAGGCATCATTTCCTTGATGAGGAGTTGCAACATGACCGGACTTACCATAGAATTCTACATTAAATTCTTGAGGAATACCAAATATTATGCCTGATTTTAAGCCAATTGTACCTAGATTATAATCTTCGGAAACATGTAAAGCAAAAGCAGCTTCTATTTGATAATTTTTAAAGATTCCTGTATCAAGAATATGCTTTGCTCCACCGTGTCCTTCTTCGGCAGGTTGAAATAAAAAGAGGATGTTCAACTTAAGTTCATATTTTAAAACATAATGTATTAGCCCTATCAGTGTTGTCATGTGAATGTCATGACCGCAAGCATGAGAATAACCTTGATTTTCCGATTTAAAATCACATTCCGTATTTTCAGTTAATGGTAAGGCATCCATGTCAGCTCTAAAAAGCAGATAATCTCCTTCTCCATGAGAATATTCATACAAAATACCTGTTGGTTCAAACTCAATGCATTTTAATTTATCGTATATTTTTAGCTCCTCAATGATTATTTTCTGTGTATTAAACTCATGAAAAGCGATTTCGGGAGTTTTATGAAGCTTTTTTCTGAGATTATATAAATGATTTAAATCAAACATTAATCCTTCTTTCTAGAAGATTATTTCTATCCACATATCAAGAGTGAAGATATTTATCTTTTCATCTGTTCTTTTATTGTTAGTTATATCATAAGTTCCGGAAAGTCCACCTTTAACATTTCTATGGAAATTATAAGAAGCTCTTGGAGTGACTCTTATCTTATTGGTATCTCTGTCAATCTGTTTGCTGTCTCGCCCTTGAGTTGTACTTTTTTCAGTTTCATAACTTACTTGTAATTCTGATTGCATTTGATTTTTAAAATAAATCTTCTTTTTTACAAATGGGAGTTTTATACCTTGGTCAGCGGAGAACGAATAACTTGCAGAGCCTGTATATGCCATTCTGTCAGTATCTCTTATGATATCAAATCCTGTTTGATATGTTATATTTTCTGTTGAATTTTTAGTGACTGACAGTGAACTGGATATTGCGTTAGACCAGTTACCTGTCCAGCTAAGTAAAGGATTAAATGAATGAGTGATTGATTTAGTTTTTGGAGCAACCCAATCTACATCACCGGTGCGCTTTTCTGTATAACTATATGCACTTGAGAGTCTTGAACTACTTAGCCATCGTTCTACCTTAATCAGTCGTTCAAAGTTAATCAGTGACACTCTAACATCAGGCCATATTGTAGTGATAGACTGACTGGTTGCGGAAGCATAAGTTCTTTGAATTTGATAAGCATATCTCCAATCGGTAGTTAAATTTCTCATCAAAGGGAATCCTGTACTAACAGAATAACTGTCATTATTATTCTTTTGTCTAATATCAGAAGGATCGATGATGTGGGGTAAACCTAATTGATAAAGAAAATCCGGACGACTAGGTCTTTGATCATATCTTGTTCCGTAAAGATTTTCATAAGAAAGATTAAAGTTTTGGAGTCTGGCGACATAACCAAAAAAGTCAGCAATTATATTTCGATCAAAAACAGGCTTGGTTGTATCTGTTTTTTTGTCTTTTTCAACTTCTTTTTTTTCTTCGCCTTTTTCCTCTTGTTTTTCTTTCTCAATATATTTATCGTCTTTGCTGTCAAAATCTCTGTCAAAAAAATCATCCTTTTTAGGGTCGAATTTATCATCAAAACTTTTATCGTCAAAACCTTTATCGTCAAAACCTTTATCGTCAAAGATAGAACCCTTATCATCATCTCCTAAGATTTTATCAACGAAACCTTGCCCGCTTTGTCGTTGATTAGCAGTATATCTTCTTTCAGAACTATCACTTATCCAGTTTGCCAGTGAAGAAAACCATTCACTGTTCTTTATTGTTAAATTAACTTTGAAATTTCTGTTTACATTACCTTCATAGTTATTTACAAGCTCTTGTTCACCGTCTGCATTTGGTTTTTTAATTTGTCTTCTATTTTCTCTGTAATTAGCTGTTGTGGTAATTTGTGTAGTTGCTATTGGAGAGGTATAAAAAGGATTATAATTATAGCTGATATCTTGAGTTCTTTCTGTTTCTTCTCCGATATTTATATTTTTTACTCTGTTATCAGACATTAAATCTCTTTTAGTGTTTAATCTCCAATTTGTACTCATGTCAGTAAATAAATCATATTTAACCTCATTGGATGTTTCTAAAACTTTGGTGTTTACAGTTTGAGCTCTTGGACGCCATTCTGCATCAGTTGTATTCCAATCCCATCGTTTGGGGAATTCTCCTCTAAGGTTTGCACTATTTAAGTAAGATTTTGGAGCATAATACCAAAAGTAATTACCAAACAATTTTAATCTGATACTGTCATCAGGAATATTAAGATTATAACTTCCTGTATAACGCCAGGTAATAACAGTATCAGCTCTTGTTGCAGACATATTTTGAACTTCTCTGATATTTGCTCCAAGAGTCATATTTTTTATCGTATAAGCTAAGAATTTATTGGCAGGAGTTCTGGACATGCTGATAGAAGTATCAGCTTGCCTTGTATTGGATTTATTTTTTTCTTTCTCTTTTTCTTCATCAGGCAAATTTTCTCTTAATACATCAGAATTACTCTTATATTTTGGTATTCCGACACTTTGATTTTTTGACATATTTAATGGAAATCTAAGTCCCCAGTTTACAGGGAAAAATTTATGAAGAGAATAAGAATTTGAAATACTTAATACAACCTTATCTTCTAAATTTGTTGCTGAAGTCATATTTCTTGAAGTAGAAGTGTAAAAGTCAGAAGTTTTCCACTCATAATCAATCTTAAGGTTTGAAAAGTCTGCAAATTTAACATCAAATGTTGTACGAGCAGCATATCCGACATTTTGATTAGGTTGTGCAACTCTAATATCGTTAAAATAGACTATTCCGTTAAAGGCTTTTTCATCGGGAGGTACCTGAATACCAATTGCTATTTCGCGAATATTACTCATAGTTGGTTTTCTTACGATTCTGTAAGTGATATTATCTTTTACATACAAGGTATCGCCTGTAGCATCAATAGATTTTAAAGCTGTAATGTCCGGGTATGATATTTCAATCTCTTGCCAGTTTAATACAGACATTCGTCCATCGTAGTTATTTACTTGTACTTTTTTACTAACCTCGTAATAGTTCAGTGAATCTGCACCAAGCCTGAATATTATATTTAATGAATCAGAATTTACCATAAAATCAGGGCTTTTTTCAGTATATACCCAATATCTTAATTTATTATATGATAATAGGTTATATTGTTCGTTAAATCTTTGACGGGCAAGGCTTACATGTCCTGGTTGGATATTGTTGTAATTAACTAATAATGCCTGCTCAAAGGAAATTTCTCCGTCTCTTCCTTTTTCTGTTGTTTGAGGAGGAGCGACATAATGAGTTGATTTTTGATTATCTATTGTTCCTATAGAAATAAATTCATCGTTGGCATTAAGAGTAGAAGAAGGCACTAATGTTTCATTTAGTGTTTCTCTTTCTTTTATTGCCATTTTTTGCCATTTATTACCGACCACATCAAGATACACAAAATTGACTTTAGCTAATTCTTCAGTCTCAAACCAAAGTCTAACATAAGATATTTTGGTAAGATTTGCAGAAGAACTGCTTACATTAGAAAGACTTTGAATGTTAGGATTTTTTTTAATTGGTATTCTGTACAGGTACCATTTTGTTTCTTCATTTTTACTTAAAAAATAAGGTGTATTTTCATCTCTAAGAGTAACTTGATATCTGAAAAATCTTTCTGTTAAGTCTAGCATACCGTTTCCGTTTAAGTCTTCAGTATCTAATCGTCCGTTACCTTCAGTTCCATTGATAAAGGGAAATTCTCCATTTATCTCTTCATTGCTAAAATAATCAAACGGGTCATAACCTGGTTCTCCGCGAGGAATATTATCAAGTCCAATGTCTTCCATATATTCCAGTCGTCCGTTTAAGTCTCCTCCGTTTGCTCCGTCTTCAGTATTCAGGACTCCTCGACCTCCGTTATATACATAGAAGTCTTCGCTGACATCGCCAATATCAAGATACATTCTTATTTGAGAGTTCGTGCTAAGACTATCAACTTTGACTAAAAATTCTATATATTCTTTATCAGAAAAATCAACTTGGTTTCCTATATATCTTTGTAATCCTCCCCAAACAGGAGCTGAAACTCCGGGTACATGGATTTCAGGAGGGATTATTTTAACTGACAGAACGGATATTTTTTCATTTCCTTCTTTTTCAGAAAGGGTCATAGGGTCAAAAACATCTTTATAGTAAACATTGTTAGGATTAAACCAGTTTACTCTTCCTCTTACAAGATTTGTTCTATATGGTTCACTTGCCGGTACCCAATTAGTACGCATAATACCTAAAGGATAAGAGTCAAGAATAGATTCCATATCATCTAACCAAGCTTCGTCACCTCTTCCAAAGGTATTGCTACCCTTTACATTAGGAGCATTTAATGCTATTTCTCCGGATAAACTGACTCTTGATTCCTCGTCCGTTTTAACAAATGGAATAAAATCAACAGCAGTAGTTAAGAAAGGAGGTTTAACAGTTATTTCACCGTCAACATTTGCAAGCATTAAAGATCTGCTTTCATTACCAATCTTAGGTCTTTTATCTGATATTTTTTCTGAATGATAAATAAAAGTACTACCTAGCCTTAAGAAGTCTGACCTCCTCCAATCAGCCCTAATTCCGAACAAAGTCTTTGATTCAATAGAAAACAAAGGTCTATTCTCATAATTAATCTGAATATCAGAGTCAGGATCTTTTCCTTCCGGTGTGAGGAAAGTGACAGTTCCGAAGTCATAATCAACTAAATAATCAACATTTTCGGTTAGCTCTCGATTGTTTACTTTTACGGAGACAGAGCCGGGAAGTATCATCATACCAAGATTAACCTGATCTCTTCCTATTCTACCTCGAATAAAGAGGTAATGCATAAATTTGTCATCTGTAACACTATCCTGATAATACATTAACTCGTCATTTAATCCTAAGAAAGGATTAATGAATGGCATTACAACTAAACCGCTTGAAAGATTTACTGTTGCATCGTCTCCATTAATTCTTCCGTCATTATTTGTGTCTAATCTTAAAAAATCATTATAAGTCATACCTGATGCACCTTCAATGGAGTCGGGCACTGCATAAATTCTTTCTCTGGTTGAGCTTTCTGTATAAACTTCTAATAAAAAGCCGTCATTGCGAACATTCTTCATATTTAAGTTATAAATATTTCTAACTTCGTAATTCCATGTATATGATGAGGAGTCGTGATTCTTAGTTTTAATGGGTTTTAGCACTATTTCAGCAGAATCTGTATTGCCTACAGAAGCTCCTACAATAGGAGTATAAGCTATGGCTACAGTATATCTTCTTTATACATTTTGATAAATTGTAATCATGCCGGTATCATAATTAACTACATAATCTGTACCTTCAATCAACGCATCAAAATAATAATCTGTTGTGCTTAAGTTACCGTTAGGTTCAATGATTTTTCCTTTAATTGCGGTGATATTGTTATTAGCATTATCATCATCTATAAAAACTTGTACAGAACCATTTTGAGGTAAGATATTGGGGTTTTTTACATACCATGCTCCTAAGGCATCTGTTTTAATTGCTTTATTAACCCAACCTTGTGGACAGATACCGTTATCTGCTTCAGATTGAGTATATAATTCAAATACTTCATAAGGGTCAACTGAATAGAAAAATGACCGTTTTGCAAAATCTTTACTTTTAATTATGGTTGAGTCTGCCTGAGCACTTCCTTTAAATGAACGGGAATTTTTTTGTGCCTCTTCCTTACTTGCTATTGCGGTTAGAGATAAATCACCAATTTTTAATACGGATTTCACTCCGAATAACCCTTGTGATGAGGCGGAGACACTGATATATCTTGAGCCAGAAAGAGATAATGAAGTATTACCGGCTTCTATAGACTGAACTATCTCATCTTCATCCCCTGTATATGAAATATTTATGTTATTAGGGTCAAAAATATTAGTT
>CAZJNG010000007.1:0-17958 GCA_964547265.1 uncultured Candidatus Cloacimonadota bacterium
CTTACAATTTTTTATAAATTGGTGAGTTTTGCTCACCCCACCTGACGGCTCGTCAAAGCGTGTCATTCTGAGCTTGCGAAGAATCTCTATATTTTCTTTAAAATATTGCAATTCAATAAGATGAGATTCTTCGCAAGCTCAGAATGACAAAATTTCCTCGAAATTTTGTTTACATTCATGACCTTGTACAGCCCCTAAAGTATAGAGTTATGAGACCTTTAAATGATTAACATAGTTCTAAACTGTAAGTAATCACATTAAAGTTCATTCAAAAAATAATAAAACAGCATTTTTTAACTGCAGAAAGTCAGATTTAACTACAGAATGAGCGATATCATGCATATGTATCAATGTTTTTTCCTGTTTGCATCAGCTTAGCAAAATCTTTAGTATCATCTTTTTCCTCAGGAGCATAAAAGATACTGTCAGAGATATATATTCCTTTTTCAATTTTTGAATAATTTATTTTCTGTTTTACTCCGGTATCAAGAAAAGTAACTTCTCTTTGAAAGGACATTTTGATATTACCAACATCCTTATAATCAGAAAAGTCAGTTTGAGTTTTTTCTCCTTTACCATTATCTTTTATTTCTCTTTTTAATAGGAAAGACTCAGCATCATAATAATGAGTAAAAACTTCATTTGTTTTACGGTTATTAATAATAACTTCATAGCATTGAACACCGTCAATGCTTATCTTCCTGGTTGCTTTGCTGGTAAAAGTTTTATCTTTTGGGTCAGCGTATTTATATTCTCTATACATTTCTCTGATTGCTCTTTCCGGAGAGTCTTTATCATCAATTGAGGATAGTTTTTCTTCCTGAAAAGACCATTGTCTAAATCCGTCATCACCTGATCTATATAAAACTTTAAAGTTACTGGATATCTTTCTTAAAGTTTTTGAGGGTTTACTCTCATATTCTTCAAGTTCAAAAGTATAGTCATTCAGTTCGATTTCACCTTTATATTTGAAATTTTTATCATACTTAACATATTTCTCTCCACCAAGTGCTTCAAAATTCAGCTTGAAGATTGCATAAGGGTCAATTCTTCCGGCAGAACTAACCGGACTGACCTGTTGAGCATGATTAACTGATGATATACTCGACATCCTTGTCTCCTTATCATTTTGTTTAATATATAATCGGGTTTACCTATATAAATCTTTAGGCAATTTTCAAAAACGGGATAAAAATATAAAAAATTCAATAAAATATTTGACAATAAAGTGGATTTATATTTAAATGCTATATATAAGTCTAATAGATAAAATTTAATAAATAGAAAGGGGTTAATTGAATGCATAATATAAGAGAAATAGTTAAAAATGTAGAATTTTTTGCAAGTCTCTCCCCTGATGAAATTGACTCAATTCTTGACAAATTTTTTGAAGTTAATTATAAAAAAGATGAAATAGTATTTGAAGAGTTTACAATTGGTGATATTTTTTATATAATCTTAGAAGGTGAAATCATTATATACAAACATTTAACCGCTACAGTTGAGAGTAAATATGCAGAACTTGACTCTTTAACACCTTATAGTTATTTTGGTGAAATGTCTTTAGTTGATGAATTTCCAAGATCTGCTTCTGCAAAAACCGCAGAAGATACTAAATTACTGGCTCTCAAAAAGAATGATTTTGTTGAAATTTGTATGGAACATCCAAAGGTAATTTTCAACCTAATTAAAACTGTTTCTTCAAGATTAAGAAATACCAATCAAAAATTCGTACAAATAATTGATAAATTAATAAAAGAAAGTCGGATGGCAGCTATCGGTACTGCAGCAAGTAAAATAGTCCATGATATTAAAACACCTCTAACCATTATTATCTTAACAGCAGAATTGATTTCATCAATCTACGAAGAAACAGATAAATTTACCGGAAAGATAATCAAACAGGCAACCAACCTCGATGAGTTAGTTCGAGAGATACTTGACTATGCTCGCGGTGAACAAAGCTCATTGTCTATTGAAAAATATAATCCTGCCACACTGTTTGAAGATATTAAATCTTCAGTTGAACCTATAGCAGAACTTAAGAAAATAGAGATTATTATCGATAATAAAGTTGATTTTGATGTCTATATTGATGCCAATAAGATAAAGAGAACAATAATAAATTTAGTTAAAAATGCTATCGAAGCAATACCGGATAATCAAAAGATTTACATAAAATCAGAATCAAAAAATAAAACATGGCGAATTTCAGTAAGAGATACAGGAACAGGTATCCCTTCAGACTTAATAGCTAATATCTTTGAACCATTTGTTACCAAAGGGAAAAAAGGCGGAACCGGACTTGGTTTAGCTATTTGTAAGAAGATAATAGAAGATCATGAAGGAACTTTATCTGTTGAAAACCACCCTGAAGGTGGAGCTTGTTTCAATATTGAACTGCCATTAAAAAGTGAGTGAAAAAAATACTTGCCAAATTTTAAGGGTTTTGTTTTTTTGATCATCAAGATATAAAAAGGAAGGTGTAGCATGTCAAGAATTTGTGATATATGCGGGAAAGGGCCTCTTAATGGTAATTTAAGAAGTCATGCTATGAACGCTACCAAGCGTAAATATTACCCTAATCTTCAAAAGATTAGAGCGGATATAAATGGCGTAATTAAGAACATTAAAATTTGTACCTCCTGCTTAAAGACTAACAGAATTAAAAAAGTTGTATAATTTTTTATATTGCAGATTTGCTTTTCAATGTAAATCTGCATTTTTTTATTTTTAGGAGGACATTTTGGATTTAAAGATTATTGTTGAGACATTAACTATTCCCGAAGAATACAATATTATATTCGGTCAGTCACATTTCATTAAAACAGTTGAAGACTTATACGAAGCTCTTGTGAATTGTATGCCGGGGATTCAATTTGGGCTGGCATTTAACGAAGCTTCAGGTCCGTGTTTAATAAGAAAAGACGGCACAGATAGCGAGATTATTGACATAGCTGTACAAAATATTAAGAAAATTGGAGCAGGGCATACATTTTTGATAGTACTTAAAAATGCTTTTCCAATAAATGTTTTACCGGCAATTAAAGATTGCAGAGAGCTTGTTAATATCTTTTGTGCTACAGCTAATCCGGTACAGGTAATCTTAGCTGAAACCGAACAAGGCAGAGGCGTTTTAGGAGTGATTGACGGCTTCTCACCAAAAGGTATAGAGCTTGACACTGACATTTCTACCCGCAAAAAGTTTTTAATGGATATTGGCTATAAAAGATAATTTTAAATAAAAATAATATAAGATAAGGGATTTACAATTATATACTTGTAAATCCTTTTTTAATAAAGACAAAAAGGATGTTTAATGTTTGAATACATGAAAACTCATAAATACTTTGCTCAAGTAACAGGTTCTCTTGAAAAACATGCAACTGAAGAATTAAACTCACTAGGAGCTGAGATTCTAAATGAAGTCCCTCGAGGATTAAGATTTCAATGTAATCAAGAAACTCTATATAAAACACTTTACACTTCAAGGTTTACTCAAAGAATTCTTGCCCCCTTGCTTAGTATGCAATGCCATAGTGAGAAGTATCTCTATAACCAAGCCTACACAAACATAAACTGGACAGAACTATTTTCTTTGAATGAGAGCTTTACTATAATTACAAATGTCAGCAATAGTCATATCAAACACTCCATGTATGCAGGACAGATACTAAAAGATGCTATCTGTGACCAATTCAGAGATAAATACAATGCCAGACCTGACTTTAAAACAAAAGGTGGCGACATAGTCTTGAGTTTACATATAAGCAAAAACTGGGCAACAATCTCTCTTGATATAGCCGGAAACAGTTTACATAAAAGAGGTTATCGAGTTCAAGGCAATATTGCTCCTATGCAAGAAACCCTTGCTGCAGTAATAATAAAACTAACTAATTGGAATGGTTCACGACCCCTAATTGACCCTTTATGTGGTTCAGGCACTCTTCTAGCAGAAGCTCTAATGATGTATTGCCGGATTCCTGCTGGTTATCTCAGAAAAGATGATTCACTTAGGTTTTTACCTGATTTTGATGCTAATTTATGGAATCAGGTTAAAAAAGCTGAGAATGATAAAATAATAGAACTTCCTGACAATCTTTTATTTGGTTCGGATATAGATGAAAATAGTATTATATTAGCAAAAGAAAACCTTAAAAATTTGCCAGGAGGACAAAAAGTTAACTTTAAAACTACTCGTTTTCAGGACTTGGAAAGTTTTGAGAATGTTGTTATTGTTTGTAATCCACCTTACGGCATCAGAATGGGTAAAACAGAAAATATAAAAAAACTTTATAATGATTTGGGTGATTTTCTTAAACAAAAATGTAAACAAAGCGAAGCATATATCCTCTGCGGTAAATCAGAACTTGTTCCTGAATTAAGGCTTAGAGCTTCATGGAAAAAGACTCTCAAAAATGCTGATATTGAGACAAAGTTGGCAAAAATAATAATTAGATGATATAAAAATCAACTTTCTGTAGTGATTTTTTATAATATTGGTAATTATAAAAACTATTCTTCATTCCACTAACACTTTATCCAACTCAATTTGCATTAATTTAAATATTATAAATGTTTTAATACAGCAATTTTTTTTATGAAGATAATCAATTCTATATATCTCTAATCTTAATAAATATAAACCGGACAACAGTCCGGTTTATATATAAAACTAGATTATTTAATTATTCCTAACCAGTCTCCCAATAGAAATTGTAATCTTCCAATCAAAAGCGAAATTCTTGCCATTGCTGTATAACCAAATGCAGCACCGAAACTTATCATTAAAAAGACAATGCCTAGTTTTGCTGTAACACCTGTAAAACCTTCATGTTTTTTACTAAAGTAAAAATAAATCAAGCCTGATATTGTTCCAATAATTATTATGAACTGACCAAAACCAACGACAAAGCTACTTGCATTAAAAGGGTTTACCATAGTTGAAGTTGCCTGATTCAGAATGTCTGACTTAAGGTATCTGAGCAAACTAAGTCCGGCTGTTGTACCTATGAGTAATGCCAGTGGAAATTTACTCAACCAGTCAAATTTAGGAAACAATCTCATCAACATCATTATCCCTAAAATACCGGGAATGACAAGTAACCATTGATTTGAAAAATCAGTAAAGAGTTTTGAAAAAAGATTAGGGATGAGTATATTGTAAATAGTATAAACAAACCAGTAGGCAGCAGATATCCCGACGAAGATTTGTTCTGCTACTTTATATATCGGATTGTCTTTATACAGAAAACTCCAGATAGCAAGAGTACAAAAAGCACCTATCCATATTCCCAAACTAGTCCAGAATTCTATCATTTCTCACCTCTCTTTTTGTCCTTTTGTAAAAAATACCAAGATATATTGCTCATAATGATAAACAAGATAATAATTAAATGAGCTATTGACTGTGCATCCATACCGGAAGTAGCAGTGCCAGGAGTGTGTATAAGAAGTTCATATTCAGCAGCTGCTTTAAGTCCGCCAATAAGCCCATAAAGCTGTTTTTGCTCATTAATATAAGGTAAAAATCCCGGAGTACTTACAGCGGTTGCTCCTCCTGCAATAGGTAATCTGAATTTATCTCCTGCTACCATTATCCATTCTTTAATTCCGGGAGTTCCGGCAGAAAAAGAAATAGCAAATTTGAAATCACTTAAGGTTCTAATTCCTTCCATAATAGAGAAATTATTTATATTGTCTCCATTAGAATCATTGGGGAAAACCTCTCTGAAATTCTTACCCATTGCCTGAATGGACACAAGACCTCCGGCTTTATAGCCAAGATTTATAAAGTTTTCTCCGTATGTTAAGAAATCTTTTTTCTCCTGATATATCTCATCAGCAAGTGAAACACCCATAGGCCACAAAGCAACGCAAATGACTTTCAGGTTCCTTTCGATAGCATGATTGATTACAGCAACCGCCATGGGCTGTAATTCCGGTTTGCTGGCAGGGTCATAATCAAAAGAAAGTAAGATTTTATCTCCTGCTCTACTTTGTTCAACTAAATCATATACGGATTGGACATTTTTTGTCACCTCTATCTTTAATCCAAAAGGCATGATTAATGGTAAACTTACACCTAATAAAATAAATAAGAATATCCATCTTCTGTCAATTTGATGTAATTTCATTATTTTCCTCCCAACCATGACCGTTCAAGCCCAAGTATGATCCTAAGTGAACTTCCTATTATTCCAAGACCTGCACCTATCATAATAGCCCTTTGACCGGCAGTATTAGGATAATCCATTATAAAAGCAGAAATATTCGGCAAATGTAAATATGTCGGAAGATTAGAAGTAAAAGCGGTGCCAATACTTGTATTGCCTAACATAACCAGAATAGACGCACTTAAAAGAAGTGTTGACTCTAATGAACGAGCCACAAACGCCCTGTAAGCTGCTGAAGCAATAAAAAATGCAAGTAAAGAAAACATCGCAGCCATGAGATGTTGATAGAAGTTATTAAAGATATAATCAAAAGGTTTCTCACCAATGAGTCTTACCAGTAAATCACCATTACCTGCAAGTCCGGCTTGCCTTTGAGTTCCGTATAATATTCCGAATAAAAACATTACTAAAAAACTAATTATCGTTACCATGTGATATTGCCAGTTACTGCTTTTAAGAATTATTTTGGTTAAATTCATTTTAAACAAACTCATCTGACCCAACACTATTGCAAATCCGGCTATAATCAAAAACCAGATTTCTAACTCACCAGACATCTTTTCAAAAGGTCGGTGAGGGATAAATTCTGCTAAAATCATTAAAAGAGCAGCAATAAAGGTTATGATTAAGGGTAATTTATTTTTCATTTATATGTCTCCCTTATGATATATTTAAGAAATCTTTAAATCCTGAAAAACCAAATATTTCCAGAATAACGCCAACTAAGATTATTACAATCACTACAATCTTTCCAAAATCCTGCCCCTTAAGCGAACCTAATTGTTGAGGATTTTTTGACAAGTATGCCGAAGCTGCAAAGAGTTCTTCGCCAATCAAGGTATAATCACAAGCTGCAACAAAGAAAGGTAATTGAGACGGCATTGCAGTTCCTGCTATCTGTATAGACCCACTTGCAAAACCTGTCTCTGCGATAATCAATGATTCTGCGTAAAAAGAACCTAAAAGAAAGTTTGCTGCCGGTTTTTCTCTAACAATAATACCATCAACCCCTGCTACATAGCCAAACTGATCATCTGTAAGATAAAATACACTGTCCTGATTATATTCTTCAGGGTATCCTGCTTTGAGGTAGGACGATTTAACTATTTCTCTGGCAGCAGTTAAAACCATAGACTTACTGACAGGTACTATAAGTTTACTATGATATTCTGCAACTTTTTCTGCCAGCTTTCCCAAAATTGTAAGACCTGCTATAGTTTGCATATCGTCTAAATCCATAATACCCGGAACAAATAATATAGGCTTACCCATTTCTGTAGCCCTGCCTACTGCTTCTTCCAAAGCTTCAAGTCCGTTAATCTTTCTTATGTAAAATTCTTTTCCCCGACTTGCTTTTTGAATATAATAAATAACAGCAGAACATAAGATTAGAAGTACAATCAATATGGGAACCTTTGCAGTATTAAACCATTGAGCTTGTGAACTGCCGACAGCAATGATTTCGCGGTACAAGTTGTTTTCCTCATTTTGAATAACGAGTTTATAAAAAATCTGTTCATACTTTAAAAATCTTTCGTCTGAATCAATAAAAGTATTATCTAAAAGCAACTCAGATACTAAGATAAAATCTTGTTTGTCAAAACTTTTATAGAGACTTATCTCTCCAATGTTTAACAAATCTTCATCAAAATTAATTATTAATTTTGTGCCGTCATCATTTGGATAATCAGTTACTGTCAGACCGGATAACAAGATAAAGTTTAACAGCACAATTATTACCGAAAGTATTTTTTTCATATCAACTCCTTTCGGACGAGATATTAATCAATAATATAACTCTGTCAATATTTTTTTTATTTTATTATTACAATATTCATTTAATTCTTCTTTTAACCACATATTTCAGATATTAATGTCAGTTAAAACTATAGTAGAAGAATAATATTGCAATGAGAACATCTCTATGTAAGATATTAATCCGACTTCATCTAAAATGCAAATTTTCTTACTTATAAAAAGTTAGATTATTGTTCACATTAACCAATATAACGGTGACCTCCAGGATGCTTTTTCCCTCTTGGAGGTCACCTAAAGATTAGCGGTATTATGTTATTAAAATCGTATAGTTTAGCCTGTGTGAAAAGAGAATTAAACTTTTAGTCTCTAAAACCGGTGCTTATGATACCTTTAAATGATTAATATGGCACTAGGCAATAAATATTAATAACTTCTTTGAAGCTCATTTTAAAAATAATGAAAAACAGCAATTTTTAACTCCGGAAAGTCAATTACACTATTCATTTAATTCTGTATTTCACCATATATTTAAGATATTAATGTCAGTTAATACTATTGTAGAAGAATATTATTGCAATGAGAACATCTCTATGTAAGATATTAATCCGACTTCATCTTAAATTCAAGTTTTCTTCAATATATTGAATATCTTTTAAGAACCATGAAATATCTTTTTCTTGTGTTGTTTTGATTGTCTCTTTAGATTTTAGAATGTTTTCTCGTACTAAACTTTTATCATCTTCAAGCAAATATGCTCTGGCTAATGCTTCATATCCGTAGGCAAGATAATAAGAATCAATTTCTTTAGAAATAGTTATGCATTCAAAGGCATATTTTTTAGCCATACCAACTTCATTTGCTACTGCATAAGCCCTTGATAGCATCCACAATCCGATTGAAAGATTAGTGGTTGTATGCTCCTTTACTAATTTCCAGAAATTATAAGATTCATGAGCTTTTTCTATTAATAAAAGATAATCTGCTTCTGATATTACGACTTTGTCCATTATGCCCCAACATTGATTAAATGCCTGGACTGCTTTGCTTTGATAAATCTTATTGATTGCATCTTCCATTTTTACTCCTTTTTTGCTTTCGTCAGCATAAAGTAATGTGGCAAAACACATTAAAATTAAAAAAATATACTTCATTTTAACTACCTTAAATATTTAAAATCTTAAACATTCTGCTTCTAAATCTTATTAATTTTACCATAACAATATAAGAAGTATCTTTTAAACTTTGTCTAAGACTTAGATTTTTATTCTCTTTAACAAAATGCAACGGAATCTCTGCACTGAGCCTGAAAATACCTGTCATTGCAAACAAAACCTGTTCAGGTTGCAGAACAAGTCCCAGTATTGAGATTTTAGCAGGGAATAAGAAGCCTGACAACAAAATACTACTTAACATTGCAAGTCCGGTGAAAGCAGAATAAACAGCTGACCAATGTTGTTCTTTCCCTCTTGGAGCAAGAGCAAGAACAAAATTGAATGAAATAAGATTTGCACCACTCCACATTATGCCTGATAATATAGCTTCAATCCAAATTAAACCATAAGCTGATTCTCTCAGGAAAAGCCAAAATATTGGATTTAAACCACCTATAAAGACACATATTTTCATCGCATTCTTATTACCATATTTATCAATAAATTTACCCCACAACCTAAAGCTAATCAACATCCCAATTGCTGATAACATTGCATACAACTGCATTTCAATTAAACTCATTTTTAAGGTCTTGAGCATAAAAGGACCCCAAAACGGAGAACCAATACCTATAGCAAACATCCAAAATAAACCAAAATAAAGTAATCTTAAGAATTCTTTATTACTAAAAGGTTCAAAAAGAGTGAAATCTTTATTTTGATTTACACTTTTTTTGATTCTTTCCGGTTGTTTTTTTAAAAAAACAAGTCCCATTATGCCTACAATACCGGCAATAATAAACAAAACAGATAAAGCAAATATAAGGTTTTCTGTAACAAAAAAGTCAGTCAATTTAAGTTTTTGAATTAAATCATACCTAAAGCCTTGTTTATCTATCTCAAATAAATCAATTAGAAAGCTAAACAGATATCCTACAAACAAGCCAAACAATAAATGAATCTGCATTCTAAAAGAAAAAAACCTGCCTCTTATAGATTTTGGAATTAAATCACTCATCCATGCAATCCACATATTACCCGAAATCGTTTGTAATGATGCCGAAATAAATAACACGGATAAAAAGAATAAAATTGCTAACTGAGGCTGACTAATAGCAAAACTTAGTCCGATAAGAACACTTATCAATCTACCCCAAAAAGCATAGTTTATACAAGCTTTTTTTCTGTCAGGATTATTTTTATTATGTATTACAGCATACAATTGAAAAAATTGAGATAATTGAGAGATGCCCGTCAACAAGCTAAAGTGAATAGGACTAGCATTTAGTAAAACAGCAGCTTTAGTAACAAAATTACTACCTATACCGGTGAGACTGGCATAAATCTGAGCAAAAATACCCTCAATAACAGATATTTTCATCCCTTCTTTTATTACTGACTTCTTTTTCAAAGAAAAAACCTTATTCTACTGTTACGCTCTTAGCTAAATTTCTCGGTCTGTCAACATCAAGACCTTTTAAATCTGCAGTATGATATGCAAGTAATTGCAACGGGATAACAGTTAGTAATGGTCTTAATGCAGGTAAAGTTTCAGGTATATAAATCACATGTTCAGCAAGAGATTTAATATCTGTATCGTTTTCATTGGCAATTACTATAATTCTGCCTTTACGGGCTTTAACTTCTTGTAAATTTGAAATTACCTTGTCATATAGTACATCTTTCGGACAAATGGCTATTACAGGCATATTTTCATCAATTAAAGCAATAGGACCGTGCTTCATTTCAGCAGCAGGATAACCTTCGGCATGAATATATGATATTTCTTTTAGTTTTAATGCTCCCTCTAAAGCTACCGGATACTCAAAACCTCTGCCTAAATAAAGAGCATTGGTAGAATTTTGAATGGATTTGGCAATTTCTCGTATCTCATTATTTTTTTTCAGTATCATTTGAATTTTATCGGGAATATTCTTTAGTTCGGCAATATATTGATTTCCTTCTATTGGAGAAATATGGTTCATCCTACCCAATAATAAACCTAGTAAAAATAATAATGTAACTTGCGAAGTAAAGGCTTTTGTTGAGGCTACACCAATTTCTGAACCGGCATGAATATAAACACCACCATCTGTTTCTCGAGCAATAGTACTACCGACTACATTTGTAATACCAAAGACGAATGCACCCTTTGCCTTTGCTTCTCTTAAAGCGGCAAGAGTGTCTGCTGTTTCTCCTGATTGACTAATTACAATAACAATGGTATCTTCAGTAATAATCGGATTTCTGTATCTGTATTCACTGGCATATTCTATCTCAACAGGAATCCTGGCAAGGGTTTCAATAATATATTTTCCGATAATTCCGGCATGCCATGAAGTGCCACAACCAATGAGATGTATCTTTTTTGCCTTTCGTAAATCATTATAATGAGTCCTTAAACCTCCAAGCCTTGCTGTTGAAAGCTCGTCTGAGAGTCTGCCTCTGAAAGCATTTAAAACAGATATTGGTTGCTCAAAAATCTCTTTAAGCATAAAATGTTTATAATTTCCTTTGTCAATGCTTGAAAAATCCCAATCAATTTCAGAAATTTTAGGCTTTACTATTTCATTATCAATGGTTGTGAGTTCAAAAGAGTTATGGAATATTCTTACCATTTCTCCATCTTCAAGATAGATGACTTTATTCGTATGGATAATTATAGCATTAACATCTGAAGTTATAAAGAACTCATCATTACCAATCCCGACAATTACCGGACTTCCC
This sequence comes from uncultured Candidatus Cloacimonadota bacterium, assembly GCA_964547265.1. Lineage (GTDB taxonomy): Bacteria > Cloacimonadota > Cloacimonadia > Cloacimonadales > WRIO01 > JALNXV01. The sequence continues at coordinate 11,813 of CAZJNG010000007.1, forward strand.
TTTCGTGCTGCGATTATTCTGTCAGGGAAATCCTTATGTATTACAGCAATACCATAAGTTCCCTCCACCTTTTTAAGAGCTTCCTGTACGCTTTGAAAAAAATCATTTGTATATTTATAAAAATAATCAATTAAATGCACCAAAACTTCAGTATCTGTATCTGATTCAAAGACATAACCCTTAGCCTGCAATTGTTCTTTCAATATTTTAAAATTTTCAATTATGCCATTATGAACAATTGCTATCTTTTTATCTGTATTCATGTGGGGATGTGCATTGACTGAGGTAGGCTCGCCATGTGTTGCCCACCTCGTATGTGAAATGCCCAAGAAACTTTCAGATTCAGATGGTAACCAATTTATGCTTCTTTCAAGTTCAACAATTTTACCTTCCTTTTTCTCTGTTTTTAGCTCACCTTGCTTATTTATTACAGCTACTCCTGAACTATCATAACCTCTATATTCTAATCTCTTTAAGCCTTCAATTAAAATTGGTACAGCATTTCTTTTACCGATGTAAGCGACTATTCCACACATATTTACTCCTAACAATTAATTTATAATAAGCTCCACTTTTTTCTTAAATACAATTCAAGACAAAATGAAACTAAAAAGATAATAATAAAAAACAAGTTCTTATAAAGAGGTATTTCTATGTCCCTTTTTATCTTAACACTTGTTGCAACAGGTAAGGAAAAATCATTTAATGAGTCTCTTGTAAACGATTTACCCTTAGATAAAGAACTTAAACTATTTAACAGGTTTGTATTAAAACCAATATTTTTTGATTCGATATCTACTTCTACTATGCTAAATTGTCCCTCTGTTTTCCTATTATTTAAATCATCAATTATGTTATAAGAATATTCGCCTGGTGCTAAATCTTTAAATGACATAGTAAAGCCATCACTTTTTGTTACAACATTCGAATTTTTAAAAAAGTCGGAAAAAACTAATTCTTGATTTTGGTTCATGATGTCAATTTTTGCATTTAAATTTCTTAGAGGATTTAATTTTTCATCAAAAGCAAATAGGTTTATTACCACGATTTCTCCTTGATAATAAACATTTTTACTTGTGTTAGCATAAAAGTTTTCACTGTTATTAATGAATATCCAAAGCATAATATTTTTTGTTAAATCATTAAAGAAACTTGTCTGAGGTTCTGCAAGCCAATTCCATATATTTAGAAAAGAAAAATGGATAACATTTCCTGAACCAAACATTATTTGACTAATAGCCGGTATAGTAGTTCCTGAAGATTGAGACCCAATTTGAATTGCTTCTGCTAGAAGTACTGCTTGTTCTTTTAAATTTTGATAATAAAAATTAATAGGCGAAAGCTTATTCCACTCAAGTTCATAATCTCTAAAAATTTGATAAGTTAATGCCTCTGACAATAACCGAGTATGACCTTCTGCTGTAATTCTGATATTTGACTGAGTAACCGGTAAAATTTCCTGAATACTGTCGACAATATTGCCTAAAGAGATTAAACCACTACCATTAAATACTTTATCCTTGATAATATTGCTGTCGTTTGAGTTTAAACTTAGTCTTCCATTATTAATTAATATAAAACCTGAATATTCCTGCCATTCGGGGACAAAGATGTCTTCCTGCTGATAAAACTGCCTGTTTTTTTGATATATTAAATCAGCTTCAAAACGATCTTCACTATTAATAACTCTATTAAAAAACCTGATGTTCCAGTTAAAAGAATCTGTAATAATCAGTATTTTATTCTTTTTTTCAATCACTTGTATGGCTGCAAAATCTGAAACAAGTACTTTTTTATCTTCAGTCATAAACTCTATTTCAAATATTTCCAATCCATTTTCTTTAAAACTAAGTTCAAAATCAATCTGCATACTGCTATTATCCGGAGAAAAAGAAATTGCTTTAGAATCAATTATTCTATTGTGTTTGTTTTTAAGATTTATCGTTGCTGTGCCGTCGTAATTAATGGCTTCTAAATCAATTAACAATGGATGAATTTCGCCAATCCTTGCACTTTTATTATAAATCAGATTATTGATTTTTAGCTGAGTATCACTAATTGTAATTTGCGGATTATAAGAAAATAGAGGAATTTCTATAATCTCTTTTAACATTGCAGGATCATCATGCAACCAGCCATCAGACAATAAAACTATACCTTCTATTGAAGCATCTGCTTTTGTATGATTTAAAAAATACTCATAAATATTAGATTGTTTTGGGTTATCACTAAAAATATCTCGTACTTTAACTTTGTATCCTTGGTGCTCTACTATCTTCAAAAAAAACTCTTCAAAAGATTTTAGGTGTTGACTTTTATCCTTGCCCTCAATCAACTGATTCATACTGTTAGATTTATCGATTAAGAACAAAAAGCTTGGTTTCTGTGTTTCTGTTTTAGTTAGATAAAGAATTGGGTTAAACAGAAACAATAACAACAAGAAAATAAATACTGTTCTCAATGCACTAAGTATTAATTTTCTTTTAAGGCTTATTTCAGGCAAAGTGTTGCGGTAAAAAAATACCGCAACAGCAATGCTTATGATTAAAAGTAATATTATCATTAAAATCTAAATTTCATCTGCCCACTAAAAGCAATACCTTTTGTATTTTCACTTAAAAAGAATGCACCTATACTCTGATAACCGAAACCACACTCAAAATACCTAAACTTCAAGCCCATACCAAAAGAGTATAACTCCGGCAAATCTCCATTGGCTAATCTGTAACCAAGTTGAATTGGTATTACTCCTAAGATTTCATATTCCGTTCCGAAAGATATCTTTGTATCCGAGTTGTAAGCAGGATTTCCTTCTGAATATTTAGCAAAATCAAGGCTCAAAGATAAATCATTTAACCTATAATTTGCACCTAATTTAAAATTTAAAGGTAATTCTGTTGTATATGAATCTACTTTGGTAACAATTTCGTCATCAGCAAAAATATCCTGATCAAGCTGATTCATATATACACTGTCAATTCTGGCAATATACTCTCTGATTTCAGTTTTACTTGTCCATTCAATAGTACCTAAAATATTATTAAGAGCTATACCTGCTGATAAATAATGATTTTCATCATAATTTAATATGTCAGAAGACAAACCCCATGACATTTTATAACCGGTACCAACTGCTCCCATTCTAACCTTTGCTCTTTGATCAAGCGATAAACCATCATCAGAGGCAGTAAAAACTCCGTCAAACTCATACATTTCAACATTAAACAAACCAACTAAAGCACTCACGCCCATACCCATGTATATATCAGGCATATCAAGCTTTTTCATAGGCGGAATCCAATTATTAATTAGCATGTTACCATAACTAAAGGTTAAATCCTGATAACCTAAGGCAGCAAAGCTGTTATTATCTTTTGTAAAAATATAATTGCGATTATATTCATTTCCCATAAGTAACAATTCAAGATAATTTTCATCAATTTTACCATTGGCTATAAAATTTGTAGCACTTGATAAAGACCAGCTCCTGTTTGCATAACCAAAAGTAATAAGATTAATATTCATGCCAACATTCATACTGCCATCAATACTATCTAAAATATCTTTCTTCTTTTTATCATCTAAAAATTGACCAGTCACATTATTATATAAGTTTAAGGAAATCGCATTGTTTTCAACTCTCAATGTAAAGGGTAAAAACATCAATTCATTATTTGCTGGTAACTTATAAAGATTGGCAGGATTCCAGTAATTCGCTTCAACACCGGTTGCCCTTTGCAAATAACTGCTTGAGAAAGGTAAAGAAGAAGCAGTAGTGATACACATTAATGAAGTAATACTTAAAGTGATTATGATTAATAAGATATATTTCATGGTAATCTCCTTTCCTTTCTACATATCATCTAAGTCGATTAATAGTTTAGCATGCAGACTTGTAATAACTTCGATTTTAGCTTCAGGTGAAACAATTGCCTCATTTTCATCAAAATCAAAAACTATGCCAAAATAGATTCTTTCATATCTGTGAAAAATTGCTAAATCTTCTTCGTTAAGAGAAAAATCCAAAAATCTTGAAGTAGGATTTCCAAGCGAACCTTCATCAACATAACCATCAAATATAACTCTGGTTAAGCTCTGAGTATTAATCTCCCCATAACCTGATTCATTAGGGTTAAAAAGGTTATATTCCGGATGACCAAAAGGTTTATTAGAATAAACCTTAGTTGAATCGTTACAGAATATAAGCTTTACATTTGCTCCTATATCAAAATAATTTGTTAGATTAACATTAAATTTAATATTTTTAGCTCTTTTTTGTATTTGCTCTCTATTGTCTTCAGTAATTTCTATTTCAATCAATTCTTTTGGTTGAACATACTCATCTTCAATAAAGGTGAAAGAGAAAGGAACAGTTGTTCGATATGTACCGCCATAAGCTCTGCCCTCTAAAGCAAATCCAATCCTGTTATCAGGGTTATTTACCTGAAAATAGGCATTAGTCATTTCAATTCTATCCGGAGCTATATTCATTAACCTTTCAATAGACTCAGTAAAAACAAGAGTAGTAAGCATCGAATCACCCTGAGCAGGAGCTGCGATTATATCTCTTGTTAAATGTACAATCACCAGAGAATCTATCCTTGAATTATAAGCAGTTACGGTACAATGGAAATCTGCATCAAAGCCAATATGATTATAAATCCTAAAGGTAAGTTTTGGGTCGTTTATATGTAGAGCATTTTCAATATTAGTTGGATAATCAACATCAATATGTGTTATAAAGTCTTCTGCATCAACTCTAAAATCATGTAACAAACCTCTGATTCTTCTAAAATATATATTTTCATCAAAAGAAATCTTCATTTGTCCAAAAGATACCAGTTCAGAGTCATTTGAATTCTGAGTAACATTAAAATGAAGGTCAGATAATACATTAGTAGAATCCTGATCTGTCATGTCGATAAACCGATGTTCAGATAAGTCATATTCCCAATAATAATTTTCACTTTGTCTAGGTATTGTTACTTCTAATTGTCCCCCTTCAGGTGTCTGAATCTCTAAGAATGTAATTGCCACACTATTCAGATCCGAACTGACATTTTGAAATTCAAATTTTAACTTTCCTGATTTTACTGTAGCGGAAACTATTTCAACATCATCTGTAACTTCTTCATTTTTTATTGAAAGTGAGTCAGCAAATTCGACATTTAAAATCTCTACAAAACCTGAGCCTTCCTCATTTGCAGATATTTTAAGTCTTCCCTCTTCGACATTTGCACCTTCAACTAAACCCTCTGAATAAAAGTACATCATGTCATCTTCAGCAGCGAAGTTTTCTCCATCAATTAAATCGTTAATTGGATAAGGTTTGTTCACTAATGGAACATTGAACTGCATTTCCCAGGATGGTCCTGCCGGATCCTTAAATTCACATGCAGTAAAAACTAAAAATAAACATACAAAAACAATCCAAATTGCTTTCATTATTACCTCCTATATTTATCTAAACTAATGATACTTTAATCTTAGGTTTTTGTCAATGATTATTTTGATTTTTTTTTGTATATTTTTTTCTATGTATTTTAATGGATATTTATTAAATGAATGTAATTGAGATGCAGTACTATCTGATATATATATAGTATCTTTTTGTTCTTTTTCAAGATAATCAATAATCTGATTTGCCAACAATCTGCCTTTAACTATTTCACCAAAATTAGCATGAAAAGGACCATCGACAATTTCAGTCTTATCAATATTTATATCTGAATGTATGCCAATTTTAATAATTTCTATATTTGAATTACTAATTTTCTGACAGAAATCAATGCAGTACTCAATTGCTATTTCTAATTGTAAGGGATTAAACTGATTATTAGAATATAAAATTTCTAATTCAGTATTTCTGAGAACAAGTAAAGGATAGAGCCTGATATAATCCGGATTTATTGAAAGAGTTGTCTGAACTGTTTCATTAAAAGTAGTATCACAAAAATCAGGCAAACCAATTAAAAACTGTAAACCTAACATAAAATTATGTTTTTTTACTAATAAGCAGGCTTGATAAGCTATCTCTTTAGTATATCCTCTTTTGCAGGCAACAAGTTCATTATCTGAGAAAGATTGTATACCTAATTCTATCGTATTTACTCTGTTATTCTTTAAAAAATTTAAAATCTTATCAT